>JAUNUZ010000068.1 GCA_030537915.1 Micrococcales bacterium | reverse complement strand
TCAGATGTCGTAGTACATCTCGAACTCGTGCGGGTGCGGGCGGAACCGGATCGGGTCCACCTCGTTCTTGCGCTTCCACTCGATCCACGTCTCGATGAGGTCCTCGGTGAAGACGCCACCCTCGAGCAGGTAGTCGTAGTCGGCCTCGAGCGCGGCGAGCACCTCGGGGAGCGTGCCGGGCACCTGCTCGATCTCGGCGTGCTCCTCCGGGGGAAGCTCGTAGAGGTCCTTATCGATCGGGTCCGGGGGCTCGATACGATTCTTGATCCCGTCGAGCCCGGCCATCAGCTGCGCGGCGAACGACAGGTAGGGGTTGGCCGACGGGTCTGGGATGCGGAACTCGAGGCGCTTGGCTTTGGGCGATTTGCCGGCCAGAGGGATACGCACGCAGGCGGAGCGGTTCCGCGCCGAGTAGACGAGGTTGACCGGAGCCTCATAGCCCGGGACGAGACGGTGATAGGAGTTCACCGTCGGGTTCGTGAACGCGAGCAGCGAGGGCGCGTGCTTGAGGAGGCCACCGATGTACCAGCGGGCGAGATCCGAGAGGCCGCCGTAGCCCTGCTCGTCGTAGAAGAGCGGCTCGCCGTTCTTCCACAGCGACTGGTGCGTGTGCATGCCAGACCCATTGTCCCCGAAGAGCGGTTTGGGCATGAAGGTGGCCGACTTGCCCGCGTCCCATGAGACGTTCTTGACGACGTACTTGAACTTCATCATGTCGTCGCCGGATTGCAGCAGCGTGTTGAAGCGGTAGTTTATCTCCTGCTGGCCCGCGGTGCCCACCTCGTGATGGCTGCGCTCGACAAACAGGCCGACCTGGTCCATGACCAGACAGATCCGGTCGCGCAGGTCCGCGAAGTGGTCCACGGGGGGGACGGGGAAGTAGCCACCCTTGTAGCGGGTCTTGTACCCTTTGTTCCCGCCATCCTCGACGCGGCCGGTGTTCCACGCCGCTTCGATCGAGTCGATGTAGTAGAAGCTCGAGTGCGCGCTGGTCTCGAAGCGGATGTCGTCGAAGACGTAGAACTCCGCCTCGGCGCCGAAGAATGCGGTGTCGGCGATGCCCGTGGACTTCAGGTAGGCCTCGGCCTTCGCCGCGATATTGCGCGGGTCGCGGCTGTACGGCTCGTCCGTGAACGGGTCGACGATCGAGAAGTTGATGATCAGCGTTTTCTCGACCCGAAACGGGTCGAGGTAGGACGTCGCCACGTCCGGGATCAGCTTCATGTCGGACTCGTGGATCGCTTGGAAGCCGCGGATCGACGAACCGTCGAAGGCCTGGCCGTCGGTGAAGAAGTCGAGGTCGACCGATTTGGCCGGCACGTTGAAGTGCTGCATGACGCCGGGCAGGTCACAGAAGCGAATGTCGACGAACTGGACGTCCTCAGCCTTGATGAACTCAAGTACTTCCTCTGGCGTAGTGAACAACTCACAGCCTCCTGTCAGGGCAGCCGGTGGACCGGGCTGCGGGTTTCTTGAGTTCGACGTTAGTCAGACGCCGTTTCTCGATGGTGACCCTCGTGTTTCCCGCGTGTTACGAGCCGCCCGCGCAGCACATAGAACGCCCTGGGTAGGCTTGCACACGTGGGCAAACGCGAAGACATCGGGTCATGGCTGGAGGGCCCTGCGAGACCGGCCGACGCCGGGGCATACCCCGGGGCCGATCTCGGCCTCCCTGAGAACGGACCGGGGGCCCTGGCGCCCATGGGCCGTCGGGTCGTGGCCCTGCTCATCGACGGCGTGCTCAGCCAGCTAATCGCCATGGGGCTGCTCGGCTACACCCAAGGCGCCGGGGGAGTGGGCTCGTTCAAGCCGCTGCTCGTCGTCTTCCTGCTCAACGCCCTCATGATCGGCACCGGCGGCTACACCGTCGGGCAGCGACTCCTGGGGTTGCGCGTCGAGCGCTGCCCGACCGGCTACGCGGGGCCGCGACGTGCCCTGGTCCGGTCCGCGCTTCTGTGCCTGGGGATCCCGCCGCTCATCATGAACCGCGACGGCCGGGGCCTGCACGACCGCCTCGCCGACACCGTCATCGTCCGGAGTCGTTAGGACATGCGACTGGCGACCAACCCGGGGGTCGCCGCCAGTCGTAACTGCCCAATCGTCAGCGTCGCTGACCGTCTCTCACCGTCAGCGTCGCTGACCCCGGCCCATCGACTTCATCCGTTGCGGATCCATGCCCGCGGGGATCGGCGGCTTGACGCGTGCCAACGCCCGTAGCCGCTTGTCGACCGCAGCGACTTCCTGCTTGGTCAGGACGTTCTTCATCTTGCCCATGCGGGACACGAGTTCTCGGGTGGCGACGACGTTGTCGCCACTGCCGGTGCCGATTCGATAGGTCGTGATGGGCACATTCGGCACCAGCCGGGTGACCTTGCGCTGCTCCGTCTGCAGCAGCCGCTCGGAGCGGCCGGCAGGGCCTTCGCCAATGAGGACGACACCGGCGCGACCCACGGCGCGGTAGACCATCGCGGCGTTCTGCAGGTTCGCCGTGCGCCCACCGTCGACGGCGATCGGCTCCTGTTGGTAGGACCAGCCCTTCTTCAGTCCCTGAAGCGCCGCGCCACCGGCGCCGGGCTGGCCGTCGAGGGCACTGTAGGCCGCCTTCTCGGCACGCCTGGACATGAGCAGGACGGCCGCTAGGAAAGCCAACGGAAGCGCCACGAAGGTTGCGTAGTAGGGGTGGCCCACCGCGAGACCGATGAAGAAGCCCAGCAGCAGCACGCCCGCGACGGCCAGTGCCATCCACAACCCGATCCTGGGGTCGCCGCGCTGCGCAAGCGTGTACACCTGCCTGAGCTGCGCCAAGCGCTGCCCCCGGGGCTTCTTCTCTTTGGGAGGCTTCGGCGCCTTCGTCGCGCCGCCACCCTTACCGAACCTGAACTTGCCTGCCATGGCGCGCGTCGAACTCCTTATGAGGCGGACAGCCGACGCTCCACGAGCGTGGAGGCCTCCTGCCGCGCGGGCGTGTCAGCCGAATCGGCCAAGTGGGAGAGGTGCTCCGGGATAGGGCGGCCGACGCGGCGCATCGCCTGCGCCCACAGCCGACCGGCGCGATAGGAGGAACGCACGAGCGGACCGGCCATGACACCGTGGAAGCCGACCTCGTAGGCGTAGTCGGACCAATCCACGAACTCCTCGGGCTTGACCCACCGGTCGATCGGGTGGTGCAGCTTGGAGGGGCGCAGGTACTGCGTGATGGTCAGGATGTCGCAGCCCGCTTTGTGCAGGTCGCGGATCGCCTCAGCGACCTCATCCTCCTCCTCACCCATGCCGAGGATGAGGTTGGACTTGGTCACGAGACCCTCCGCCTTGGCCATCGAGAGGACCCGCAGCGACTTCTCGTAGGTGAAGGCAGGCCTGATCCGCTTGAAGATCCGCGGCACTGTTTCAAGATTGTGCGCGAACACCTCGGGGCGGGCGTCGAAGACCTGGCCGACGAACTCCGGCACCGCCCCGAAGTCCGGCGGCAGGATCTCAACGCCGGTGTTGGGGTTGAGCGCGTGGATCTGGCGGATCGTCTCGGCGTAGAGCGAGGCCGCGCCGTCGGGCTGGTCGTCGCGGGCGACCCCGGTGACGGTGGCGTAACGCAGCTCCATGGTGGCGATCGACTCGGCGACGCGGCGCGGCTCGTCCATGTCGAGCTCGGTGGGGCGGCCAGTGGCGATATCGCAGAAGTCGCATCGTCGGGTGCAGACGTCGCCGCCGATGAGGAAGGTCGCCTCGCGGTCCTCCCAACACTCGAAGATGTTGGGACAGCCCGCTTCCTGGCACACCGTGTGCAGGCCCTGGGTGCGGACCATGCTGTGCAACTGGGTGTACTGCGGTCCCATCTTCGCCGTCGTGCGGATCCACTCAGGCTTGCGCTCGATCGGGGTTTCGGCGTTGCGAGCCTCGACTCGTAACAGGCGGCGACCTTCCGGTGCGATGGTCACGGGCAGCTCCCTCGACGATGTGGGTGAACGGTAGCGAGCGGCGGCGCTCACACGGGAACGACGGACGGTTCGGCGGTGGCCGGCTCGGCGTCGGGTCCGCCAAGCTTACGCGCTACGGGGTCGAGTACCCGTGCCAGGTGCGATTGCGCCAGCGGCAGGATGTCGGCGACCGGGATGTCCCTCCCTAGCTCCCAGCTCAGGCTCGTGACGCCCGCATCGCTGATCCCGCAGGGCACGATGACCTGGCCCCAGGACAGGTCACAGTTCGCGTTCAACGCGAAGCCATGCATCGTCACGTCGTGGCTGACGCGGATGCCGATGGCACCGATCTTGCGCTCGGGCCCGCGGTCGTCGGCGGCTACCCAGACGCCCGAGCGGCCCTCGACGCGTTGGGCGTGCACCCCAAGATCGCTGCACACCCCGATCATCACGTCCTCGAGGCGGCGCACGTGGGCAACGACGTCGACCGGGTCGGGCAGCCGCACGATCGGGTAGCCCACGAGTTGTCCCGGGCCGTGCCACGTGATCTTGCCGCCGCGGTCGACGTCGATGACCGGCGTCCCGTCGAATGGTCGCTCGTGCGGCTCGGTGCGCTTGCCTGCGGTGTAGACAGGCGCGTGCTCCAGCAGCAGAACCGTGTCGGGCAGGTCGCCCGCGACCACGGCCGCGTGAACCTCGCGCTGGTGATCCCAAGCGGCTCGGTAGTCGACATAGTCCGGGGCTGATCCCAGGTGCTCGAAGCGCATGCCCACACCCTACGACCCTTTGAATCACGCGGCAGGGTCCGGGCGAACCGTCTCGCCCGGACCCTGCATTGTGACGCGTGCACTTCGTGCGCGTGAGCGCTATCGAGTTCAGAGCTCGAAAGCGCCCTCCTCGAGACGCTTCTTCAGCGCTGTGAGGAAGCGACCCGCATCCGCGCCGTCCACGACCCGGTGGTCGTAGGTGAGGCACAGGTTCATGATCGAGCGGATCCCGATCGCCTCGTTGCCGAACTCGTCCTTGACGACGACCGGTCGCTTGATGATCGTGCCGGTGCCGAGGATGCCGACCTGCGGCTGGTTGATGATCGGGGTGTCCGACACCGACCCGGCGCTACCGATGTTGCTGATGGTGAAAGTGCCACCGCTCAGCTCGTCCGGCCCGATCTTGTTGTTGCGTGTGCGGGCCGCCACGTCCGCGATCTTGCGGGCGATGCCGGCGATGTTGAGGTCACCGGCGTCCTTAATGACCGGGACGACGAGGCCGCGCGGCGTGTCGACAGCGATCGCCAGGTGCTCGGCACCGTGGTAGACGATGGACTCCCCGTCAATGCTGCTGTTGACCGATGGGAAGGCCTTGAGCGCCTCGACGGTGGCCAGGCAGATGAACGGCAGGTAGGACAGGTTGACACCCTCCCGTGCCGAGAAAGCCGCCTTCGAACGCGCCCGCAGCGTAGCCACCGCGGTCATGTCGACCTCGACGATCGCCGTGAGCTGGGCCGATGTCTGCAGCGATTCGACCATGCGCTGCGCGACGATCTTGCGCAGACGTGACATCTTCTCGGTCGTGCCGCGCTTGGTCGTGTCCGGGGCCGGGATGTTGGCGGCCTTCGGCGCGCCCTGCGATGGCGGCGGCGCGGCCTGCTGGGGAGCCGTTGCCGCCTCCGTGGGAGCCGGTGCGGGCTGCTGAGCCGCAACCTCCGACTCCTGCTTGGCCTTGGCCGCGTCGAGGACGTCCTGCTTGCGGATCCGGCCGCCCACGCCCGTGCCCTTAAGGGAGGACAGGTCGACGCCGTTGTCGGCGGCGATCTTGCGCACCAGCGGCGTGACGTAGGCGGAAGCGTCCTCCAGATCGCCCTGCGCCGCGGGCTTGGCCTCCTGCTTCTCTTCCTTGGGCTCGGCCCTAGGCGCCTCTTCGGCCTTGGGTTCAGCCTTGGGCTTCTCCTCAGCCGCGGGCTCCTCGGCCTCTTCCTCGCCAGAGCCGCCTTCGTCGCCACCGATCACGCACAAGTCGGCGCCGACGTCGGCGGTTTCGTCCTCCGGAACAAGGATCTTGGTCAGCTTGCCGGCGACGGGAGAGGGGACCTCGGTGTCGACCTTGTCGGTCGAGACCTCCAGCAACGCCTCGTCAACCTCGACGTCGTCACCCTCCTCCTTGAGCCAGCGGGTGACGGTGCCCTCGGTGACGGACTCACCGAGCGCGGGCATCTTGACCCGCTCGCCACCGCCACCGCCGGATGAACCGCCGGAGGGCTTCTTGGCAGGCTCGTCCCGCTCAGTCGACGGCTCGACGGGCTTGGCCGCCGGCTCTTCCTCGGACTCGTCCTCGCCGTCGTCCCCCGTGGAGTCAGCCGAATCGTCGGAGGAGTCCTCGCCCTGCGCCGGACCGTCTCCGATGACACACAGGTCGGTCCCGACGTCGGCGGTCTCGTCCTCGTCGACGAGGATCTTCTGCAATGTGCCGGCAAAAGGGGATGGGACCTCGGTGTCCACCTTGTCGGTCGAGACCTCGAGCAGGGGCTCGTCGACGGCGACCTCCTCACCGACGCTCTTGAGCCAGCGAGTGACGGTTCCTTCGGTGACCGACTCACCCAGAGCCGGCATAGTCACGCGTTCGGACATGTGAGAGGTCTCCTGTCGTATGGCTTTGGTTGTCGAGAGTCTAGGGCGGACGGGGCGGTTGGCTAGTGGTGGGCGTGCAACGGTTTGCCGGCGAGGGCCAGATGAGCCTCACCCAGGGCCTCGTTCTGCGTGGGATGGGCGTGGATGAGCTGCGCGACTTCGACGGGCAGAGCCTCCCAATTGACGATGAGTTGGGCCTCTCCGGCCTGTTCCCCGACGCGGGCGCCGATCATGTGGACCCCGACGACGGGTCCGCGCTCGCCCGTACCGCCGACGCGGACGAGCTTGACGAAACCGGTGGTCCGCAATATCTGACTCTTGCCGTTCCCACCCAAGTTGTACTCATACGTTGACACATCGCCGTATTTCTCGCGCGCGGCGCTCTCGGTGAGACCGACCGACGCGATCTCCGGGTCGCAGTATGTGACGCGGGGGATTCCCGCTTCGGACAGGGGAGTCGGATCGAGGCCGGCGATGTGCTCCGCGACGAGGATGCCCTGGGCGAAGCCGCGATGCGCGAGTTGCGGCCCGGGCACGATGTCGCCGACCGCGTAGACGCCCGGCACCGAGGTGCGGCAGCGGTCGTCGGCAAGCACGAATCCACCGTCCATTCTCACGCCGACCTCCGCATAGCCCACGTCGTCGGTGACGGGGCCTCGCCCGACGGCGACGAGGAGTAAATCGGCGGCCAGCGGGTCACCCGACTCGAGTGTCACGACGACCTCGTCACCGCTTTGGGCCGCGCTCGCGCATCGCACCCCGGTCCGCGCGGTGATCTTGCGCTTGCGGAAGGCGCGCAGCAGCGCCGCGCTGATGGCCTCGTCCTCGCTCGGCACGAGCCGCGGGAGTGCCTCCACGATCGTCACGCTCGAGCCGAACGAAGCGAAGATGGAGGCGAATTCGACGCCGATGACGCCGCCGCCGAGGACGATGACCCGCTTCGGGACCTCAGGCAGTCGTAGCGCCTCGTCGCTTGTGACGATGCGCCCGCCCAGGGTGAGTCCGGGCAGGGTGCGCGAGCGCGATCCGGTCGCGAGCACGACGTGCTGACCGATGAGTCGGCGGTCTGCGACCTGCACGGCATCCGGGGCGACGAGTCGGCCGCGCCCCTGGACATAGGTCACTTTGGCGGCCTTGATCAGCCCCTGCAGGCCCTTGTAGAGGCGGGCGACGACGCCGTCCTTGTAGGTGTGCACGGCTGGGAGGTCTATGCCTTCCAACGTGGCCCGGACTCCGAAGGCGGCGCTATCGCGGGTGCTGTCGGCGACCTCGGCCGAATGCAGTAGTGCCTTGGTGGGGATGCACCCCCGGTGCAGGCACGTGCCTCCGAGCTTCTCCTGCTCTATGAGCGCCACGCTCAGACCAAGCTGGGAGGCGCGCAGGGCACACGAGTACCCGCCGCTTCCGCCGCCGAGAATGACGATGTCATAGACATCGGGGGTGTCGGGTCCGGCGGATGGGGTGGCCATCGATGGAACACTCCCTTGCGAGTCTGGTGTCGGCGGATCGGGTTCGCCCGCCCGACCCCCTACTCATGAGCTGGGTGCGGCGTCGGACGATCGGCCCGGACGACGGCGGCAGGTTTGGGTCATCCTCTCATCATGCCGCTGTGGCCGCCGCGGGATTGGCGCGAGGTTTCGAAGACCGACTTATCTGGGCGTGTCTTGTCTGGCGGTATCGCTCGCGCGGCGGGTAGCGCCGCTTCGCGTGCTCGCAGACGCCGCGGCCCCTGCGGCTCGCGCGACGCGGTCGAGCAGCGCGGCCGAGACGCCGGGGATGGCGTGCGCCGCGAAGTGGGAGCCGTCGGGCCGGGCCAGCTCGGAGCCTGTCGGGCCTGCGAAGTCGCCTGCGGGGGAGGTGCGGATCGGCAAGTGGTCGTCGCAGGGGTTCGCCGTGTCCCGGCAGTAGAGGTCGTCCATCCGCACCAGACGCACCCGATCGTCGCTGGCGGCGCGTTCGGCGAGCAGCCGGTTCCAGGTCACCCGCAGGCCATCGTCGTTACGCAGTCGCGCCAGGAGCGGGTCGCAGTCCATGGGCGTGCACCGGGAGTCGATCCCGACTCCGATCCGGTCGACCTCGACGACGACGAGGGTGGCGCCCTGCGCCGTGAGGCGGTCGACGGTGCGCGCCAAGGCCTCCCGCTGGGCGGTCCAGAATGCGGGCGTGCCGGCGCGCAGCAACTCACCGCCGGCGCCGAGGCGGTCGGCCAACTCGTAGCGCGACCACCACACGACGGTCGCGGCCTGGCTGCGCGCGAGCAGCGTCGACTGTGTCGCGGGAACCTCCTGCGTGCACGCGTAGTTCGGGGTCCCCGAGCCGTCGACGACGACGACGTCGAGCGCCGAGCACCCACCGCGAGCCGCCGAAGCGATCACAAGGCCGCGGTCCGCAGCGGTCTGCGCGAGCTGCGGGGCGAGCCGGCGCATCACCGAGTCGCCGACTACCAGGATCGTGTGTGCCGCGGGCCCACTCCCCTGTGTCGCCGACGGCAGCGGCGCCGCGGCGGCGGCGGGTACGACGGTGTTGAGGGGGGATCCACCGAGCTGGCTGG
>JAUNUZ010000067.1 GCA_030537915.1 Micrococcales bacterium | reverse complement strand
ATCGGCCTGCTTGTGCGCTCAGGGCGAACACCGTCCGGGGTGGGACTGCGCTGTCGGTGCCGGGCGTTAGTGTCGATAAGGACAGGGTCACCGACCCCGAATTAGTAGCACGATGAGATGTGCGAGAGATGGAGACAGCGTGAGTCAAAGCAGTCAGATCGTCGCCGCGGGCGAAGGCCAGAAGGGCGCACTGGACGACCACATCTACCAGCGCCTCCTGCGCGAGCGGATCATCTTCCTCGGGTCCGACGTGCGCGACGACAACGCCAATGCAATCTGCGCTCAGATGTTGCTCCTTGCGGCGGAGGATCCTGATAAGGACATCTGGCTCTACATCAACAGCCCCGGCGGGTCGATCTCCGCGGGCATGGCGATCTTCGACACGATGAACTGGATTCCCAACGACGTGGCGACGGTTGCCATGGGAATGGCGGCGAGCATGGGCCAATTCCTGCTCTCAGCCGGCGCGAAGGGCAAGCGCTACGCGACCCCTCACGCGCGCATCCTGATGCACCAGCCGCTCGGCGGCATCGGTGGCACTGCGACGGACATCAAGATCCAGGCCGAGCAGATGCTCTTCATCAAGCGTCAGATGGCCGAGCTCATCGCCGAGCACACGGGCCAGTCGATGGAGCAGATCACCAAGGACTCCGACCGGGACCGCTGGTTCAGTGCCGAGGAGGCGCGTGACTACGGCTTCGTGGACCACGTCTACACCCACGCCGGGCAGACCCCCGGCAAGGGTGGGACTGCGAGCTGAACACGCCGATGATCTCGCCGCATTCCTCATACCGCACCTTTGGAGCCCCCATGATGACCAGTGACACGCACTCCGCGCAGGGGCGCATCGTCACCCCCGCGCCGAACAACCGCTACATCCTGCCGCAGTTCGAGGAGAAGACCTCCTACGGAATGAAGCGCACGGACCCCTACACGAAGATGTTCGAGGACCGCATCATCTTTCTCGGGGCCCAGGTCGACGACGCCTCGGCCGACGACATCATCGCCCAGCTCATCGTCCTGGAGTCCCAGGACCCGGATCGCGATATCTTGCTCTACATCAACTCGCCGGGCGGCTCGTTCACGGCGATGACAGCCATCTACGACACCATGCAGTTCGTCCGTCCCGACGTGCAGACGTTTGCCGTCGGTCAGGCAGCCTCGGCCGCCGCCGTGCTGCTCGCGGCAGGAGCGAGGGGCAAGCGATACGCGCTGCCGAACTCTCGGGTGCTCATCCACCAGCCCGCTCTCGGCGGCAGTGACTACGGCCAGGCCAGCGATATCGAGATCCAGGCCAACGAGGTCTTCCGGATGCGTGCCTGGCTCGAGCAGACGCTGGCGGACCACTCCGGTCGCACCCCGGAGCAGGTCAATGAGGACATCGAGCGAGACAAGTTCCTCTCGGCCGCTGAGGCCAGGGACTACGGCCTCATCGACGAGGTCCTGGTGAGCCGCAAGGCCTCTTCGCGATAGCTGGCGATGACCTCCGGCGCGGGCATGCGCGTCGGAGGTCGCCTGAACTCGGGCGCCAAGCGAAGTTCAGGGCGGCCTCCGTCGCGCCGATTGGGGACAGGACTTGGGAACCGGGGTGACCCCAACCGGCTTGTCCGCTGTCAGCGGACAGGCGGCCCCGTGGCCGGGTTGGCGCGATTCAATGACTGGGTGAGAAGCGCCGACCGGGTAGCGTCTCGCCGTGCGGGTCCTCCGCACACTTGCGCACAGGTCCGCTTCGTCGGACGGGAAGGAATCGCCTCGTGGCACGCATCGGAGACGGTGGCGATCTGCTCAAGTGTTCTTTCTGCGGGAAGAGTCAGAAGCAGGTGAAGAAGCTCATTGCAGGTCCCGGCGTGTACATCTGCGATGAGTGCATCGATCTGTGCAACGAGATCATCGAAGAAGAGCTCGCGGAAGCCTCGGAGTTGGGGCTGGACGAGTTGCCCAAGCCGCGCGAGATCTTTGACTTCCTCGAGCAGTTCGTCGTCGGGCAGGACGGTGCCAAGCGATCGCTTGCAGTCGCCGTCTACAACCATTACAAGCGGATTCAGGCCGGTGAAGGGCCGCGCAAGGGCGCCGAGCAGGTCGATATCTCGAAATCGAATATCCTGCTCATCGGGCCTACGGGCTGCGGCAAGACCTATCTTGCGCAGACTCTCGCCCGGATGCTCAATGTGCCCTTCGCTATCGCGGACGCGACCGCGCTGACCGAGGCCGGTTATGTCGGCGAGGACGTCGAGAATATCCTCCTCAAGCTCATCCAGGCCGCCGACTATGACATCAAGAAGGCCGAGACGGGCATCATTTACATCGATGAGGTCGATAAGATCGCCCGCAAGTCCGAGAACCCCTCCATCACCCGGGATGTGTCCGGTGAGGGTGTCCAGCAGGCGCTGCTGAAGATCCTCGAAGGCACGACCGCTTCGGTGCCGCCGCAGGGTGGACGCAAGCACCCGCACCAGGAGTTCATCCAGATCGACACGACGAATGTCCTCTTCATCGTGGGCGGCGCGTTCGCGGGCCTGGAGAAGATCATCGAGGGTCGCGCCGGGCAGACCGGTCTGGGTTTCGGAGCCAGTCTGCAGGCGGCGAAGGCGCCTGCGGAGTACTACGGCGACGTCATGCCCGAGGACCTCATGAAGTTCGGCCTCATCCCGGAGTTCATCGGTCGACTTCCCGTCATCACGACGGTCTCGCCGCTGGACCGCGGTGCCCTCGTCCAGATTCTCACCGAACCACGCAACGCTCTTGTCAAGCAGTACCAACGAATGTTCGAGATCGACGGTGTAGAGCTGGAGTTCACCGACGATGCGATTGAGGCGGTCGCCGAGCAGGCGCTCCTGCGCGGCACCGGCGCCCGCGGCCTCCGGGCGATTGTCGAGGAAGTCCTTCTGCCGGTCATGTTCGACGTGCCGAGCGAAGATGACATCGCCACGGTCGTCGTGACCCGCGAGGTCGTGCTCGACAATGTCAACCCGACGATCGTGCGGCGCGATACCTCGACGCGCGGCCGCAAGCGCACCGCCGACCGCAAGGAATCCGCCTGACCTGGCGCGCTCGACTCGCTGGACGCCGCTGATGGGGTGGGCGAGACTGGGGGAGTGACCGGCGTGCAAGCCCTGCGACTGGCGGCCGGCGACCCTGGGCCGCTGCAGCAGAGCGGTGTCAGCTGCGGCCCCGCCTGCCTCACTGTTGCGCGGATGATGATCAGCCCCGGGCTGACCCGCTGGATCCTCTACGGACTGGGGCCTCGCGGCGAACACGACTCGCGGCCCACTTCGGCGCGCTTCGCCGAGCACGAGCAGCAGGTGCTGGCGCGCACCAACAGCGTGATGCCGTCGCCGGGTGCCTTGCAGGCCCCGTGGCCCCGCGCCCTCGGGATGCCGCCGTGGGGTGCCCAATCCGAGCTCGAGAACGGCGCGGCCCTGCCGGGCACCTGCTACGCGATCACGCTCTTGCGCCACCTGACGAGCGAGGCGCTGGAGGACACGGTGCGCCGACTGCTCGGCCGACTCGACGTCGGGATGCCGATGCTCCTCTATGTCGGCAGCCCGTCCTTGCCCCGGCATGTGACGCTCGCTTTCGTCGGTGAGCAGGGGCAGCGACCAACTCTCTATGACCCGGGTTGCGGTCGAGTGGGTGCCTTCCCGGCGGCAGCGCTAGTGCAGCGGCGGCTCGGCCTGTCGGGGTGGGACCACCCCTGGATCGCCGTCCACCCGGCCGGGCCCGCTCCGGTGCGCAACGGTGCGGATGTATTCGCGGCCATGCGGGGGCGGATGACCTCGCCGGTTGCCGACTGCTCCGGTCTGTCCAACCTCGGGCAGGGCCCTGGGCGCGGAACCCGCCGGTGACACCCAGCGCGCGCCGTTCGACACGGTGGGCAGCAGGTCGGCTGGCTGGGGTCGCGCCGCGAGCGGCCGCTGCCTTCGGGGTGCTCTCGTCTTGACGACGGGGGGCGCGTTGGCAAGGATCTCCACGAGCCCGCTCCCACCCTTTTCGAGAGGTATTGCCCGTGTACTTCATTGTCGTCAAATGGCAGACCAAGCCCGAGTGGACCGACCGCTTCATGGATCTCGTCAAGGAGTTCACCGAGGCGACTCGTGGCGAACCGGGCAACCTGTGGTTCGACTGGAGCAAGTCGCTGGAGCGGGAGAACGAGTTCATCCTCGTCGAGGCGTTCACCGACGACGGCGCCGCCCCGCACGTCAACTCCGAGCACTTCGCGAAGGCGATGAAGGAGTTCCCCAAGGCTCTCGCGTCGACGCCGGAAGTTGTCTCCCGGCAGGTCGAGGGTGACGGCTGGGGCGAGATGGGCGAGATGTCGGTCTCCTGACCCTGCGCCCCCGTATCGTGCCCAGCACTGCCCTGCCCGCCCCGCGCACCTCCAACCGGCCAAGCCCTAGCTCGTGGCGGGTTGGAGGCCGAGCACGGTGCGCAGCGTCAGACCTTAGGAGGCGCGGGGAGTAGGACTGCTGCGCGGATCTCTACCTGGTCGGCGTCGGCGTAGTTGACCGAGCGGATTCGCCCGGCCGCGCAGAGGTCGTCGGCGCAAGCCCGGATCGCCTCAAGCGCCGTCGCCGGCCCCGCGAGCGTCACCGATTCCACCTCTGCGCGCATGCCGACCTTCGCGTCGGACTTGGCGCGCCGAATCCCTGCCAAGGCGGCGCCGACGTCGGTGAGCGCTGAGGCCCTCCAGCCAGATTCGGGCCCACCAGAGCCGAGTCCGGCCGCGACGTCCGCCGGGAGCACCTCGGCGACCGTGGGCCACGGCGCCCGGTGCAGCGAGCCGTTGCGCCACCAGGACCAGACCTCCTCGGTCGCATACGGCACGAACGGCGCGAAGAGGCGCAGCAAGACATCGAGGGCGTGCCGCAGCGCGGCCCGCGCGGAGGCAGCCCCCGGGTCGCTATCCTGCGGACCGTTTCCATCGCCCGCGGAACCATACGCTCGGTCCTTGACGAGCTCGAGGTAGTCGTCGCAGAACGTCCAGAAGAAGGTCTCGGTCACCTCAAGCGCACGCGTGTGGTCGTAGCCCTCGAAGCCGGCCGTCGCCCGCTGCACGACCTGCGCCAAGCCCGCGAGCATCGAGCGGTCCAGCGAGTGGGTGATGAGCCCGGGCAGGTCCCCTTGGGCGGGCTGCGGGAAGCCGAGCACGAACTTGCTCGCGTTGAGGATCTTCATCGCAAGTCGCCGACCAACCTTCATCTGGCCGGTGTCGAAGGCCGCGTCGGTGCCCAGACGGGCGCCGGCGGCCCAGTAGCGGACCCCGTCCGAACCATGCAGCTGCAGCATCCCCTCGGGGGTCTCGGCGTTGCCCTTGGATTTAGACATCTTCTTGCGGTCCGGGTCGAGGATCCAGCCGCTGACCGCGGCGTGCTTCCACGGCAGCGAGCCCTGCAGGTGGTGCGCCCGCACGACGGTGCTGAAGAGCCACGTCCGGATGATGTCCTGCCCCTGCGGGCGCAGATCCATCGGGAAGAGCGCCGCGAAGAGCTCGGCGTCGCCGCCCTGGACGCCCCACCCGGTCGTGAACTGCGGCGTCAGCGACGACGTCGCCCACGTGTCCATGATGTCGGGGTCTGCGACGAAACCACCGGCCTCGCCTCGCTGGGATTCCGCGTACCCCGGCGCGGTGTCCGCCGAGGGGTCGACGGGCAAGCTCTCCAGCGACGGCACGATCGGATCGTCGTACATCACTTCGCCGTCGGCGCCGATCCGGTACCACAAGGGAATCGGGATGCCGAAGAAGCGCTGCCGGCTGACAAGCCAGTCGCCGTTGAGGCCGCCGACCCAGTTCTCGTAGCGGACGCGCATGAAATCGGGGTGGAAGGCGAGCTCCTTGCCGCGCGCCAGGAGGGCCGTGCGCAACTCGGCGTCGCGCCCGCCGTTGCGGATGTACCACTGCCGGGTCGTGACGATCTCCAGCGGCTTGTCGCCGCGCTCGTAGAAATTCGCCTTGCGCTGGGTGGCCGCCGGCTCGCCGACCAGATCGCCGCTGCGACGAAGCGCCTCGACGATCGCCTTCCGGGCAGCGAAGGTGGTTGCCCCGGCTATGTGTTCGGCGTAGAACTGGTCCGCAGTTCCGCTCAGCCACTCAGGTGTCTCCGCTTGCAACCGGCCGTTGCGCGTGATGAGGGAACGGGTCGGCAGCTGGAGCTCGCGCCACCACGTGACGTCCGTCAGATCGCCGAATGTGCAGCACATCGCAATCCCCGCGCCCTTGTCCATCTCGGCGTCGGGGTGGCTGAGGACGGGCAACTCGACGCCGAAGACGGGGCTCGTGACCGTCGTACCGAAGAGTCCCCGGTAGCGGTCGTCGTCCGGGTGAGCGATGAGCGCGACACAGGCGGGCAGGAGCTCTGGGCGGGTGGTCTCGATATGAACCGGCTGACCATCAGGTCGGTGGAAGGCGACGCGGTGATAGTGGCCGGAGTAATCCCGCGCCTCCAACTCGGCCTGCGCGACCGCGGTCTGGAAGGTGACGTCCCACAGGCCCGGTGCCTCGGACTGGTAGGCGGCACCCGCGGTGAGGTGCGCGAGGAAGGCCTCCTGGGAGACCGCCCGCGACCGGTCGTCGATGGTGCGATAGGTGATGCCCCAGTCGACGCTCAGCCCGAGCCGGCGCCACAACGCTTCGAACGTCTCCTCATCCTTGACGGTGCGTTCGTCGCACAGCTCGATGAAGTTGGCTCGGCTGATCGCTTCCTGCTTCGAGGCGTCCTTGACGTCCTTGGCGGGAACGTTGCCGTGGTACCTGGGCTGGTAGGCCTCGTCATAGGGCAGCGACGCGTCGCCGCGCACGCCGTAGTAGTTCTGCACTCGCTTCTCTGTGGGCAGGCCGTTGTCGTCCCAGCCCATCGGATAGAAGATCTCCAGACCTTGCATCCGCTTGTACCGGGCGATGAAGTCGGTGTGTGCGTAGGAGAAGACGTGGCCGACATGCAGACTGCCGCTCGCCGTGGGCGGCGGGGTGTCGATCGAGTAGATCCGCTCGCGCGGCAGGCCAAGCGCCCGCGCACGATCGAAGCGATAGGTGCCCTGCTCCTGCCACACCGGCGCCCATTTGTCCTCGAGGCCATCGACCGAGGGCTTCTCGGGGATGCTCGGGGTCACCGGAGTGGGCGCGGCTGGGGAGGGGGTGCTCATGCCCGACATTCTCCCAGACTGCGCCGAACGCCTCGAACGGGTTCTCGTGTCGCAGCCTCCCGAGTCAGTGGATGCGGGCGTGGGGGTTGGCGACCGGGAGACACCGCTCAGGTTCGGCTCGTTCGGCGTCGCATCGCCGCGTGGAGCACGATCGAGCCGGCGACCGCGGCGTTGAGCGAGCTGGCTGTGCCGGCCATCGGGAGGCTGATCACGCCGTCGCACGCTTGGCGCCATGCGGCCGCCATCCCACGGGTCTCGTTGCCGACGACCAGGACGATCGGGGCGTCCAGCGGCACGGCTTCAAGGTCGCTCTCGCCGCCCTCGTCGGTGCCCCAGAGCCCCAGCGGCACCCCTCGCGCGCGCTGTCGCTCTACCCAGGCCAGGACCTCCTCGGAGGAGGAGCAGCGCACCGTCGGCACGCTGAAACACGAACCCGTCGAGGCGCGGATCGCTTTGGGGTCGTAGGGGTCGGCCGCGTGCCCCGTGACGACGAGCCCGGTCCCGGCGAAGGCGTCGATCGAGCGCTGCAGCGTGCCGATGTTGCCGGGCTGGCTCGGTCGGTCGAAGACCACGATCAGCGAGGATGGGCCCTGGAGTCGGCGCAGGTCGTCCTGCGGCATCGCAAGGACCGCGACGAGTTCGGTGTGGTCGCCGTCGCTCTCGCGGTCGCTGAGCTCGGCGAGCAGGTCGGGGGCCAACTCCACGAGTTCGGCGCCCTGGCTCGCGCACCGCTGCCAGACGCCCGCCGCCCACGCAGAGGGTCGCGTCCCGACCGGTCGGATAAGAGCACGCATCGGCCATCCGGCTGCCACCGCCAGCGTGATGGGACGAACGCCCTGCACGATGAACGCGCCCGCGCGGTGCCGCTTCGTGCGATTGCGCAGCAGCGACTCCCACTGCTGGAAGTCGGCGTTGCGGCGCTCGATCCTGCGAATCCGGCTCACCGGGACAGTCTGCCTACCCCTCACGACTTGCGCGCGTCGGTAGAATGGGGGCACAGGCTTTGACCCGGACATCACCGGCGAGCCTCCGGAAGAACGGCGAGACGCGCGCGCAAGCGGGAGACTCGGCTAGTAGACCCGGACGGGTAGGCCCGTGACAGCCTGCGATGAGCGGTCTCGCACGGCTCGGCAACGGGGGTGCGCGGCAAGCGAGGTGGTACCGCGGCAGGCGGCGTCCGACACACGGCGCTCGTGTCGTCCTCGTGACCGGACCAGACGATGGCACGAGTGCACGGAGACCCGCGATGATCTACCCTAAGGCCGCCCCCGAGACGCCCGCTGAGTCCACCCCGCAAGGCACCCAGCGGGGTGCCCGCACGGGTGTCCCCGCCAGCCCGAACTTCCCGGCGATCGAGAGCGCCGTGTTGCGCTACTGGGAGGCCGACGACACCTTCCGCGCAAGCATCCAGCGGCGCGATCCCGGCACAAACGGCGACAACGACTTCGTCTTCTACGACGGTCCGCCCTTCGCCAACGGGCTGCCGCACTACGGGCATCTGCTCACCGGCTACGTCAAGGATCTCGTGCCGCGCTACGAGACGATGCGCGGCAAGCGGGTGGAGCGCCGATTCGGCTGGGACACACATGGACTGCCCGCCGAGCTGGAGGCGATGGCGCAGCTGGGCATCAAGACCAAGGACGAGATCCTCGAGCTCGGGATCGAGACCTTCAACGCCAAATGCCGCGAGTCGGTCCTGAAGTACACCGACGACTGGGAGGACTACGTCACCCGGCAGGCGCGCTGGGTCGACTTCGAGGGCGACTACAAGACCCTCAACCCGCAGTACATGGAGAGCGTCATCTGGGCGTTCAAGCAGCTCTACGACAAGGGGCTCGTGTACCAGGGCTTCCGCATTCTGCCCTACTGCTGGAATGACGAGACGCCGCTGTCGAACCACGAGCTGCGCATGGACGACGACGTCTACCAGATGCGCCAAGACCCGGCGATCACGGTCGGCTACCGGC
>JAUNUZ010000066.1 GCA_030537915.1 Micrococcales bacterium | reverse complement strand
TGCTCTGTCCCTGCGCGGAATCCTTTGACACGCTGGGTGATCGGCCGGATCGTCGGCCGCAGTGACAGGGGGCAGGAGAATGCAGGTTTTACGTCAAAGGTGTGCGATAGCCGGCGGCGTTGCGGGGGTCCTGGCGCTCGCTCTGTCGGCCGGCCCGATGGCATCCGCTGTTTCTCCTCGGCGCGCGCAGGCGACCACCGTGAGGTCGGTGGTGTCGGAGGCCAAGCCGAAGTGCACGGGAGGGCAGCGTCCCGGTCGGCTCGTCGTCGTTCGCGGGATGCCGACGGCAACGCGCACGACGGCGCGGGCGCTGCTCGTTGGGGGTGTTCGCTGCGATGCGGCCTCGCTGACCAAGCGTGCGCAGCACGACAAGACGAGGCTCAGCTTCGGGATCGTGACGCCGAAGGACTTCTTCGCCCTTGGCGAGAAGGAGGTGCGATACCGCTACCTCGTGGATGCGCTGGTCAAGGCCAGGCCCGGCTACGAGAAGATCTCGCACAGCTACGTCTGGCCGCGCGTCGCGGCGGGCGAGGCCTACAACGAGCGAGCGGCGTGGGACGAGGCCGTAGCCGCCGGGCTGCTGACCAAGGCCCAGGCCGACCAGATGCGGCGGCAGGACTCCGGCTACCTCGGCTGGCGCATCAGCGTCTCCGAGCGCGGTACCTGGGAGTTCTTCATCGCGGGGGACTGACGGCGCGAGGTGGGGGACGAGGTCAACGACGAGCAGAGGCGCGGGCTGGGTGGAGGTCGCGATCGATGGAGGGCCCCAGCCCCGCACATCAGCAAAGCGTCTGCCGTGTTGACAATGATTATCAAGTGCTGCAACGATCGCGGCTATGAATCTCCGACCCGCAGCGCTCGTCGCCACCCTTGTCGCAGCCGGCGTCGGCCTGAGCGCCTGCGGCTCCTCGGATGCGCCTGCCGCTGGGGGTGCGACCTCGGACGGCGCCACGGAGGGCGGAAGGCTTGCGGTCGTGGCGTCCTTCTACCCGCTCGCCTATGCCGTGGAGCGGGTAGGCGGAGACAAAGTACAGGTCACGAACCTCACCAAAGCGGGCGTGGAGCCGCATGACCTCGAGCTGACCCCACAGGACGTCGCGACCATTAGTGACGCAAAGCTCTCGGTCTACGAGAAGGGGCTGCAGCCGGCCGTCGATGAGGCTATCGCCGAGCAGCAGGGCACGGCCTTCGACGTCTCCCCGGTGGCCGACTTGTCCCTGCGCTACGCCGACGTGATCGGCGATGACGGCCAGGCGGGCGGCGCCCCGACCGCGATCCCCGGCGCTTCGGACACCCGGGCCGGGACGACGGACCCGCACTTTTGGCTGGAACCGATCCGGTACCAGAAGGTCGCTCAGGCCATCGCCACCGAGCTGGGCCGCCTCGACCCGATCGACAAGGGCCTCTACTACGAGAATGCCACGACATTCTCCAAGGAGTTGACGACCCTCGACGGCGACTTCGCCTCCGCGCTCACGACCTGCAAGAGTAAGAAGCTCGTGACCAGCCACGCCGCGTTCGCCTACCTGGCCGACCGTTACGGATTCCAACAAGTCCCGGTTGTCGGGCTGACTCCGGGTGCCGAGCCGGACCCGGCTCGCCTGGCTGCGGTCGCCGATTACGTCAAGGCGAACAAGATCGGCACGATCTACACCGAGACACTGGTGAGCCCAGCCATCGGCGAGACCTTGGCCAAGGAGACTGGCGCGACAACGGCAGTGCTCGATCCGCTGGAGGGCCTCAGCGACAAGTCGGCCGGCCGCGACTACCTGCAGGTCATGCGGGCCAACCTCGCGACCTTGCAGAAGGGACAACAGTGCAACTGACGCCGGTCGTCAGCCTGCGGTCCGCGTCCTTCGGATATGCCGACCGCAAGGTCGTCTCGGACGTCGACCTCGACATCTTGCCGGGTGAGACCGTCGCGCTCGTCGGTGCCAACGGCAGCGGCAAGTCGACCCTGATCAAGGGGATACTGCGCATCAACGACCACCTTGGTGGTGAGGTCGACATCTTCGGCACGCCGCTGGAGACATTCACGAAGCGCTACTTGCTCGGCTACGTGCCCCAGCGGCACACGCTGTCGGCGTCGGTGGCAGCGACGGTCACCGAGATCGTCTCGACGGGGCGACTGCCGCACCAGGGTCTGCTGGCCCGTCCCAGCCGACGCGACCGGCAGATAGTCGCAGAGGCTCTTGACGTCGTCGGTCTCGCAGATTTCGGCCGCCACGAGGTCGCGACATTGTCCGGCGGCCAACAGCGCCGCTGCCTCATCGCCCGCGCGTTGGCTGCGCAGCCGCAGGTGCTCATCATGGACGAGCCCACGGCGGGGGTCGACCTCGCGAACCAACACCTGCTGCTCGATGTGTTGCGGCGTCTCGTCGAGCAGGGCACGACCCTGCTCGTCGTCACGCACGAGGTGGAGCCGCTGCGCCCGATCTTGCGCCGCTGCGTCACGATGAGCGCGGGTCGCGTTGTCGCGGACGCGCTGCTGTCTCCGACGCGTGAACCCGTCCCCGCGGGGCGTCTGGCGGGAGACGCCCGTTACGAGATTGCTGGGGACTTGCCCGGCACTCACCGGCCCGACGACGGGCGCGAGTGTGATGACCCGGTCGGCCCCGCAGATCCGAGTCGTCGCGGGGTGCCGCTGGCTCCCGCCTTCCCGACGGAGCCGATGCCCCGTGCATAACGTCCTCGCCTACGACTTCATGCAGCGTGCGTTGCTTGCGGCGCTCCTCGTGGGGTGTGCGGCGCCGCTGGTCGGCGTCTTCCTCGTGCAGCGCCGGCTCTCGCTGATCGGCGACGGGATCGGCCACGTCGCCTTCGCGGGTGTTGCGGTCGGCGCGCTGACCGGGCAGTCACCGGTTTGGGTGGCCCTGCTCTTCGCCGTCGGTGCGGCGGTCGCCATCGAGTTGGTGCGCGCCCAGGGGCGCACCAGCGGTGACGTCGCCCTGGCGATCATGTTCTACGGGGGGATCGCGCTCGGCGTCGTCGTCATGGCCAGAGCCGGGAATGCCGCGTCGTCGATGAACGGGTATCTCTTCGGGGCGATCACGACGACGAGCCGGTCAGACATCGTCGTCTTCGCCGGGCTCGCCGTTGCGGTCGTGATCGTCACCTGGATCCTGCGCCCGCGGCTCTTCGCAGTGGCCAACGATCCCGAATACGCCAAGGCCGTCGGCCTGCCCGTCCTCGCGCTCAACACCACGCTCGCGATCCTCACCGCCGTCACCGTTGTGGTGTCGATGCGGGTTGTCGGCCTGCTGCTCATCAGCGCCCTCATGATCGTCCCCAACGCGAGTGCCCAGCTCGTCGCACGCAGCTTCCGCTCCGCCTCGATCCTTGCCGTCGCGATCGGCGTCGCCTGCGCGGTAGGGGGAGTGATCGGCTCGTTCTATCTCCAGACCCCCTCCGGCGGCACGATCGTGCTGTCGACCGTCGTCGTCTTCGCGCTCCTTGCGATGACCGCCTCCATCCGCGGCGCGTTGGCCGCGCGGGGACACCGCTATGCCGAACCGCACAGCCACGAGCACGGGCAGGGCTGCGGCCACGAGCGCGTCGAGCACGAGGACCATCACGACTACCTGCACGACGGGCATCTGCATGCCCCGCATGGTGATCACTACGACGAGCACCGACCCGTCGGCCCTGGACCATCACGAAGACCGTCAAGATGACGGGCATCCCGGGGACCGAACGACAGCAGAGACGAGTGGGCGACATGGCTGACATCGGACGCCGGACCACCCGGCAGCGACGAGCGGTGGAAGACGTCCTGCGTGACACGCGTGACTTCATCTCGGCTCAGGACCTGCACCTTCGCCTTCGCCAGGCAGGTGACACGGTCGGGCTGGCCACTGTCTACCGAACCCTCGCGGGGATGGCCGAGGATGAGAAGGTCGACATGCTGCGCACCGAGGAGGGCGAAGCGCGCTACCGCCTGTGCGCCATGGATGAGCATCACCATCACCTCGTCTGCCGTAAGTGCGGACACACCGTCGAGGTCGAAGGGCCGGCGGTCGAGCGCTGGGCCATGACCACGGCGACTCGGCACGGGTTCACCGGCATATCGCACACGCTCGAGGTCTTCGGCATGTGCGCCACCTGCAGCCTGAACTGAGATCGGACCCCCCGGTCCGGCCCACGACGCCCACCCCGACCAGGCAGTGTGGCCGGCCATGGGGGTGGCATGGCGACGGCGCGGGCGCGAGGATGAGCAGATGGCTACCCCTCTCACCGAGGTCACCTCGGTCACCGCGCCAAACCCGCCTGTCACCCTGACGATCGCCGGCTCGGAGGCGACCGGCGGGGCCGGCGCGCAGGCGGACCTGCGGACCTTCCAGAGCCTGGGCACCTTCGGCATGGTGGCGCTGACCTGCATTGTCTCTTTTGACCCACAGGCCGGCTGGGGTCATCGCTTCGTTCCCGTCGAGGCCGGCGTCATCGCCGATCAACTGGAGGCGCAGTTCGACTGCTACGACGTCGCGGCCGTGAAGATCGGCATGCTCGGCACACCGCTCACGATCGAGACCGTCGCGACGGCGCTGTCCGAGCTGGGGCCGAGGCTGCCGCCGCACATCGTGCTTGACCCGGTGCTCATCTGCAAGGGCCAAGAGCCGGGCGCGGCACTGGACACCGACACCGCGCTCAAGGCGCGCATCCTGCCGCTGGCGACCTTCGTGACGCCGAACCACTTCGAGGCGATGGCCCTGTCTGGTCTCGCGCAGATCACGACGGAGCACGACCTCGCCGATGCGGCGCGCCGCATCCACGATGCCTGCGGCGCGGTCGTGCTCGCCAAGGGCGGGGTGCGACTCGAGGGCCCGGACGCGATCGACGTCTTCTACGACGGGTCGACGCTCGAGGTGCTGCGCGCCGCGAAGGTCGGCGAGGTGGCAGTCAGTGGGGCTGGCTGCACCCTCGCGGCTGCGGTCACGGCCGAACTCGCCAAGGGATCGACACCGCTGGACGCAGCGCGCACTGCCAAGGAGTTCGTCACCCGCGGGATCAAGGCCCGCATGACCTCCCGGGCGCCCTTCGACGCAGTCCGTCAGCTCTAGGCGGGTCGCGTTGCAGGAGTCGGGACGCTGGTCTGGGACGAGCCGAATTCCCTCCCAAGGGGATTCGGCGCGCTATGCCGCCGACACCGCAGACCGGGCGCAGGGCTGCGATGCCGGTGCGGTGACGACGGCCGGAGGTGCCCTTATGGCCCGGAGGGCTTCCTATGCGGCCCGTGAGCTGCGACGATGAGCCGTGCTGTGGGCAGAAGTTGGACGTCTGACTTTTTCTTCCCACTTTTCCTCTTGAGCGATCGTCCAAGGTCGATAGGGCAGGTGTACCCGACAGGGGGTCGGGAAACGCCGGAAGATCAGGGGAAACGGATGAATGTCACAGGAACTGCGGCTGGCACCACACGCTCGGGTGACCTCGTGGAAGAGCTCCTCGCCGGCTTCGCCCTCGAGTGCAAGACGTGCACCGGGCTCGTCTGTCTGGACTGCGCCCACGGGTCCGCCCACACTGCGTGCACCCGGGCCTGCCCGGACTGCGCTGCCGATGACCTCGACTGGGACCATTCGTGGGAAGCCGCCCAGCTCGTGACCGAGCTCGCCGGCCTTCACCGCCTCGACGAGGCGATCAAGCAGCTGCCGGCTTAGTGCCGCGTCGGCCGGGCGCTCGTCCGGCTCTGGGCCTGGCACTCAGCGCTCGTCGATGACCTTGGGGGAGGTCAACGCGTGGTGCTGATGCCAGGCCCACAGCACCCAGCCGAGCAGAACGAAGACGAGGCTCGTCACAGCCAGCTGGAGTCGCGTCCCGGTGACCAATGGGGTCACGACGCCCGCGAGGAGGCTGTTGAGCATAAGCGTGACGAAGGAGCCCACCGACGAGGCTGCGCCGCGGCGGTGCGGGAACAGATCGAGCAGCGCCAGCTGGAGCACGGGGAAGACGAGTGCGATGCCGAAGGCGAGCAGCGCCGGACCCACGACGGCCCACGGCAGGGCGGGCAGGCCCGGGATCGCCTGCAGGACAACGTTGAGGAATCCCGCCCCGGCCGCGATCGTCAATCCGATCGTGGCCAGCGCGCCGGGCTCGATGCGACCAGCCGCGCGGCCTGCCAGGAACGCTCCGAGCACCATGCAGGCGATCGTCGGCACGAAGAACACCCAGAAGTCCTGCGGGCCCAGGCCGAGCAGATCGACGATGAAGATCGGCGCCGCAGCAATGTAGATGAATTGTCCGGCGAAGCCGAGCGACCCGGCCATAGCGACGCGTTGGAACGCCGGAAGCTTGGCGACCTCCCAAAGACCGCGCAGTATCGGGCGTATCCGTAGCGGGTTGCGCTGTGCGGCCGGATGGGTCTCGGGCAGGCCGACCATCGTTGCTACCGCCATGGCCAGGCCGAACGCGGCGAGGAACCAGAAGATCCACGGCCACGGGCCGAACGTGAGAATCGCGCCACCGACAACCGGTGCGACCGCTGGCGCGACTGCGAAGATCATCACGATCTGGCTCATCACCTGCTGCGCGCGCGGGCCCTCGTAGAGGTCTCGCACCACGGCGCGCGCCACGATCTGCCCCGCCCCGGCGGTGCTCCCCTGCAGCGCGCGGAAGATGAGCAGCATCGGCAGCGACGTCGAGAGCGCGCATCCCAGCGACGCCGCCACATAGAGCACGATTCCGGTCACCATGACCGGCTTGCGCCCGACCGCGTCCGACAGTGGTCCATGCAAGAGGCTCATCCCTGCGAAGGAGAGCAGGTAGATGCTCGTGACCTGCTGCATGGCGGAGCTGTCCGCGTCGAACTGCGCCCCGATGACGGGAAAAGCCGGGAAGACCGTGTCGATCGAGAACGGGCCGAACATCGAGAGCGCCGCCAGCAGTCCAGTCGTCAGCAGCGTGCTGCGGGCCGCCGCGGGACTCACGCGCCGCCGGTCGTCAGGTGCTCGGTCATGGGGGGCCTGGCGCGATGCCTGTCACGGCGGCACCCTCATGACGAGACGATCCGTCCGGTGCGCCGATAGGTGGCCGCGCGCGTGACATATCGGCGCGCGTTGTCGGTGACCGCGGCGACTTCTGCCTCAGTCAGCTCCCGACGCACCCTGCCGGGAACTCCGACGACGAGCGAGCGTGGCGGGATCTGTGCCCCTTCGCTGATGAGGGTTCCGGCACCGATAAGCGTGTCCGAGCCCACGACTGCCCCGTTCATCACGATGGCGCCCATCCCGACGAGCACGCGGTCCCCGATGGTGCACCCGTGCACGACGGCGGCGTGCCCTATCGAGACGTCCTGGCCGATCGTCGCCGGGAAGCCCGGATCCGCGTGGATCACCGCGTTGTCCTGCAGATTCGAGCGCGCGCCGAGGCGGATCGCATTGCCGTCACCCCGACAGACCGCGCCGAACCAGACGCTGGCGTCATCGGCCACCTCGACGTCGCCGATAAGTACGGCGGTCGGGGCGATCCAGGCCTGTTCGGACGCCTGTGGACAGGCGCCGTCGATCTCGTAGTCCATGGCCGCAAAGCCTAGCGGCGAGGTGTGACAAGCCTCGAGGTGTTCGAGGTCGGCTCAAGGGAGAGCCAGCTGCGGGTGGGCCAGGGCTCAGCGCAGGAACTGCTGCGCGGCGGCGGCGAGCCCGGCCGCCTCTTTGGCCCTGAAGGCGGGGCTGCGCAGCAGCGCGGCCTCGGTCGCGTTGCGCATGTTGCCGGCCTCGAGCATGACGGCAGGCACCTTGGACAGGTTGAGCCCCGCGATGTCAGGGCGCGGCGTGATCGCCGTCCCGCCGCCCAGATAGGTGGATCGCGGCAGCCGCGTGGCGGCCGCGAAGCTGTCGCGGGTCAGCGTCGCCAATCGGGTCGACCTCGCGGTGATGCGACTCCCGCCGGCCATGGCCTCCGATCGGATGATGTGGAAGCCACGCGCCGATGCGGCGGCGCCGTCGGCGTGGATCGAGAGGACGAGGTCGGCTCGGGCGCGGTTGCCGATCGCGGCGCGCTCATCGACACAGGGGCCCACACCGACGTCGGACGGGCGGGTGAGGACGACACTGGCGCCGCGCTGGCGCAGCAGCTTCGTCAGTTGCCCGGCGACAGCCCAGTTGTGGGCATGCTCGGAGTAGCCGGAGTTGCTCAACGTTCCAGTGGTGTTGCAGGCCTTGTGGCCGTCGCGCCCGTCGGGCACCTGGCGGCTGTTGATCGCGGCGATCGCGCGACCGTTGTGGCCGGGGTCGACCACGATCGTGCGCCCCCAGAGCGGCCCCCGGGCGGTCGGCGCGAGACGCATTCCACCGGTGCTCGGGCTGCGGTGGGGATTGCGCCTGGGCAAGGTCTGCGCCGACCGGGCCCGTGGGGACGGTGCGACCGGGGCAATATCGGACCCCTGTACTCCGCCGGCCGGCGGGTGCGCCGTCGGGTCGAACTGTCCCTGGGCGTCGACCACTCCCAGGGCAAGCGTGAGGCCCGCCGCGAAGGGCGTCGCGGGCAGGACCGGGATCGTGGCCGGCAGCAGCACAGCCAGGACCCAACCCCACGAGGCGACGGTCAGCACCGGCGCCCTGGCGGGTTCGACATCAGGCTCTCCCTTGGTCGGTGGCATCTCCTGGCATGAACAATGTGCCTGCCAAGCCTGGAGACCTGCTCAGTGTGGCTCATCGGCGTCCCGGGGCCGATTCGATAGCTGTGCGCAGGACTCTGGCCGATCGGCTACTTCGCGTGCACCCTGCCCCAGGCGAACTTGTCGGTGCCCGCTGTCAGGATGGTGGTAAGGCAGTTCGAGTGCGAAGGCCATTGGAGGGATCGGCGTGCGACGAGTCGACGGGCGTCTGATCCTCAGCGCCACGGATCTCACCAAGCATGTGGCGTGCCCGCACGTAACGACGCTGGACCTCATCGATCTGGATCCGACTCCGACGCTGCTGGCCCCCCAGCCCAAAGGGCCCGACGACGCGCTGGCGCTCGTTTTTGCCAAGGGCCTGGAGCACGAGCGGGCCTACCTGTCACGGCTGCGCGATGAGGGCCGGGAGGTCGTGACAATCGACGGTTTCGGAGCCAAGGCCGCGGCGCAGACCCTGGTCGCCATGCGCGCCGGCGCCGACGTCATCTACCAGGCATGCCTGGCTCACGGTGCCTGGCTCGGTTACGCGGACTTTCTCCTTCGCGTCGACACGCCGGGCGCGC
>JAUNUZ010000065.1:6390-9170 GCA_030537915.1 Micrococcales bacterium | reverse complement strand
CCCATCTGGCACGTATCTGGCACGACCAGGAACCCAAACAGCCTCTGACGCCGCATCTTCGCAGGTCAGAGGCTGTTTGCTACTGGCGGTGGCGGTGGGATTTGAACCCACGGTGGAGTCACCCCCACACACGCTTTCGAGGCGTGCTCCTTTGGCCGCTCGGACACGCCACCGCGGATCAGGCTACTTCAGCGTCGTCATCCGATGAAATCCGGGCCATCACCGCGGGGCGTGCGTGCACGGCATGACGGGTTGGTCGCCTCGGACTCGGGCAGGGCAAGTGCCTCAGATGGGGTCGATCGGGCGGATGGCACCGACGGGGCCGATCGCGCCACGCCCGCCGGAGCCGCGCAGGCGGGGGCAGTTCGCGGTCCAGTGCCCGACGACGAGGCAGTAGCCACAGCGAGGTAGCCGCGGTGGGGGCTGTGGCGCGACGGGCTTGCGGACCGGTCGGCTGAACGTGCCCGACCCCGGTCGCGGCGCGGGCGGCGCCGGCGGCGGGATGAGGTCGTCGAAGTAGGTGGGGATGCCGACCGAGACCGCCACGGCGCGCAGGTGGCGCAGTGCAGTGGTCGTGATCCGTTGGTCCTCGAAGGCGGCCTGGCGTAGCGATTCGAGGAAGCGCTCGAGGATCGTCCGGATCGCCGAGGCGGGGTAGCCCGATCGAGCCAGCAGCCGTGCCAACTCGGCAGCCTCCGGCGCCACGATGCGTCCCCGCGACACGATGTCCGTCAGGGCGTCGAGGTACACCGCAACGCGCGGATCATTAGTCTCCATCGCGCCCGCCGACAGCCGCGTCATCAGGTGCGTGAGCCACGGTTCGAGCGTGTCGGGAACGACCGGCCGCGGCCGGGGCGCGGGGCGTGCTGCCCCCCGAGGGAAGTCCAAGACCGCGGTGAGCGGCACCGGGTAGGTGAGCTCGCGCCCGAGCCGACCCAGCAACACCGGGAGGATCGCTGCGACCAGGCGCGCCTCGTCGAGGGCACCGACGCCACCACGGGTCACCGGCAGGTCGAGGTGCGCGGCGAGGGTGCGAAGGCGATAGTTCGCGGTCGCGAATGTCAGCCGGCTCAGGCTCGCCAGATCCAGGGTCGGCGAGGTCGGCGCGAGCAGGCCCGCGGCCAGGAACTCCGCCGCGAGGAACTGTTCGACGAACTGCGCATGGTGCGCGACGACGATCCGCCCTTCGAGCTGGGCCAGCAGCAGGCGTGCGATGTCCGCGAATGTTGGGGCGAACCGCAGGTCGGAGGCCTCCAAGCCGTGCAGGAAGGTCGGCCCCGCCTCGCCTCCCGGCGGCTCCACCACGCTGGCGAAGGCGGTTTCCTCGACGTCTCCGCGTGCGTTGACGTGCACCACGGCGATCTCGATGACCTGGTCGCGCATCGGCGTGAAGCCGTTGGTGCGGATCGCGACCGCGGCGTAGGGGCCTTGGAGCCGCAATCCGGTAGGGGTGCGGCTGCCGTAGCCGAAGAGCGTCGTCCGGCCCGTCGGTGCGGCGTCGGCTGCCTTGGCCGGCATCGACCGATCGCCCGCGCCCGGGGCCGCTCCGTCGTTCGACCGCGGTCCAGGGCCGGCGCCGGGTCGTGCACCCCCAGCACCGTCCGCCGGGCCGCTGGAGGGCGCGGCATCTAGCCCTCGCGCCACGACATCGCCACCCACTGCTCTTCGGCGAGCAAGCTCCCGACCGGCTGTGATCGGCGCGTGGGAGATGGCCGGTGAGGATTCGTCACGAGAAGTCGCACGTCGCGGTCCCTCAAGTCGTGCCACGGCCGTTGACCGCGGTGAGCTGCCGCGCGAGCGCAAGACGCGCGCGAGCACGAGGAGGGCGGCCACGACAAGGAACAGCAACAGCAGCTCAAGCATGGTCCCCCCGGATCGTCTTCAGCATCCTGGCCGTCGGCCGTCGCAACCCTCATCGCCTCTTCGGCCAAGCGGGGCGCGCCGTGAGCCTCGACAGGAGCGGATCGGGGAAGAGCGCCCAGCGGATCGTGCGCGAGCAGCCAGATCGTTGCGCGAGCAACCGGCCACGCTCGTGGAGAACCGCGCGTACCGACCGCGGCTACCGGGCTCGACTAGCCGCCGACTCAGGGCACCACGATGACCGGCACCGGCGAGTGCCGCGTGATACGCGCGGCGGTCGAGCCGAGGAAGACCCGGGCCAGGCGTGGCTCGCTCGAGCTGGAGCCGATGACGAGCACGTCTCCCTCACCCCAGCCGGGCTCCTCGAGGACGTCCGTCCAGGACTTGCCTTCGCTGACGTGCAGCTCCGGCTCGGTCTCGAGTGAGGTGTCCAGCGCGGTCAAGGCATCGGCGACGATGCGATCGGCCTGATGGCGCCATTGGGCGACGACGCGGTCCTCGATATTCAGCCCGAGCTGCGGGGGGTACATCGTCGGCGTGCGCACCGCGAACGAGACGATGCGAACCCGCGCCCCTACCTCGCCGGCCATCTGCGCCGCTCGCGTGAGCACGCCGCGCGAGGCCTCCGATCCATCGACGGCGACCGTCACCCGGTCTACGCGCTGGGCCGGGGTGTACCGCTGTCCGCGCGGTGCCAAGGCGATGGGGATGTGCGAACTGTGCAGCAGGTGGTCGCTCACCGACCCGAGTGCGATGTGACCCCAGGGGCCGTCTGCGGACGACCCGCAAACCAGGATCGTAGCGCCGAACTGCTGCGCAGCGACCATCAACCCGGCTGGTGCCGAACGGGCGGTGACGACCTCGTAGCGCACCGGCACGCTCGCCTCCGTGAAGCTGGTCGCGGCGGTGGCCAGGGCCTC
>JAUNUZ010000065.1:0-6290 GCA_030537915.1 Micrococcales bacterium | reverse complement strand
TGGGTCCCAGGTCGGGCAGCGGCGCCGTTCATGGGATCGCTCACTCCTCGTCGCTTCGCGGGTAGGGCTCGAGGTTGGAGTGCTTGATGCCGTAGACGAGGTAGAAGACCAGGACCGCGCCGACCCAAGCCGCGAAGAGGGCGAAGGTGATCAGCTGCAGACCGGAGATGACGAAGAGGCAGAACGCGATCGACAGGATCGGGGTCACCGGATAGCCCGGCACGCGGAAGTTGCGATGCAGGTCGGGCTCGCGGCGGCGCAGGATGATGACCGAAGCCGATACGACCGAGAACGCGGCCAGCGTGCCGATGCTCGTGAGGTCGGCGAGCCCCTCGAGCGGCACGAAGCCGGCGAGCAGCGCGACCACGACGGCGACGATGATCGTGTTGACGACGGGGGTCACGGTGCGCGGGTTGATCTTGTGGAAGACCGGGGGGATGACGCCGTCGGTGCTCATCGTGAAGAGGATGCGGGTCTGGCCGTACATCGTGACGAGGGTGACGGAGAAGATCGAGATGACCGCTCCGGCCGCCAGGATCGTCGCCGGCAGGCTCGAACCGGTGACGTCCTCGAGGATCTGGGCGAGCCCCGCCTCTTGACCCTGGAACTTCTCCCAGGGCTGGGCGCCGACGGCGGCGAGCGCGACGAGAACATAGATCGTCGTGACGATGATGAGCGCGAGGACGATCGCGCGCGGCATCGTCCGGGTCGGGTCCTTGACCTCTTCGCCGGCGGTCGAGACCGCGTCGAGCCCGATGAAGGAGAAGAAGATGCCACCGGTCGCGGCCCAGACGCCCTTGGCGCCCAGCGGCGCGAAGTCGGCGAGGTTATTGCTGTTCCAGCCCGTCGCCGCGATGACGACGAACATGAGTAGCACGCCGAGCTTGATGGCGACCATGACGACGTTGGCAGTCGCCGATTCGCTGGTGCCCCGGATGAGCAGCAGCATGCACAGGGCGACGAGCACCATCGCGGGCAGGTTGACGATCCCGCCCTCACTGGGTGCCACGGACAGAGCGTGCGGGATCTGCCACCCGAAGAGGTTTCCGAGCAGTTCGTTGAGGTACTGCGACCATCCGACAGAGACGGCCGCTGTCGAGACGCCGTACTCCAGGAGTAGACACGCGGCGATGCCCATGGCGACGACCTCGCCGAGGGTGGCGTAGGCGTAGGAGTAGGACGATCCCGACACCGGGACGGCGCTCGCGAGCTCCGCGTAGCACAGTGCGGTCAGCCCCGCGACGATCGCGGCGAGGATGAACGAGAAGATGATCGCGGGCCCCGCGTTCGGGACCTGCGTCGTCAGTACGAAGAAGATGCCGGTGCCGACCGTCGCACCGACCCCGAACATCGTCAGCTGGAGGAGGCCGATGGACCGGCTCAGCCCCGTGTCGCGGCCCCCGGGGACGAGCGGTTTGCGGCGCATCATGCGCACGCCTAGTGATTGTCGTTGATCCGGTCTGAGGGCCATGCACGCACCTGCTCTTTCGTTCGCGGTGAGCATGACCGTAGCGGCGCCCACGCGCATTCGGTGCGAATCGCGCGTCTATTTCATCGAATTCTGAACCCGGCGTCCGCCCGGGCCCCGTGGCCACGGCCCGAGAGCGCCGCCGCGAACATGCAAAGGTGCCCGGGTCCTACGTCGGGCCGTCCGGCAGGGCGAGTGGACACCCGGTGGGGTCGCCCCACGGCCGCAGCTCGACGTCGGCAGCACTCGTCTGCAGGCCCGTCGCACTCAGCAGCCCGGCGATCAGGCCGCGGTGCACCTCGCAGACGACGTCTGGGTGACGGCGCGCCGCCTCGAGCAGGGGGCAGGTTCGCAGCACGAATTCGCCCTGCTCGGGCACCGGTGTGAAGCCCGTGCGGTCCAGTGCGTCGCGCACGAGCCGCCGACGGCCGGCGTTGGTTCGAGGTCGTCGCGTCCCGGCCAGCGATGCACCCCACTGCTCGCCCACGGCGTGCGCCGTCGGGCGCGGATCGGGTCGGCCCGCGAGCTGCCCGACGAAGGCGACGGCGAGCTGGGTGTACTCCCCCGATTGCGCCCCGGAGCGGGCCCGCAGCGCGGCCGAACGCCCGATGTCGGTCGGGCAGTGCAGCCAGGCGGGCCGACCGAGCCCAAGTCCGGACGACGCTGCGCGCTGCGCGAGACCGACCTCGCGCAGCGCCTCGAGGTGCACGCGAGTCGTGTTGACGTGCCCGCCGACGACCCGGGCCAGTTCGGTGACCGTGACCGGAGCAGCCTGTTCGGCCAGGGCGAGCAGGACCCGCCGTCGGGTGGGATCGGACCACACCTGCGGGTCGGGCGCGTGTCGCGGACCGGGCGCGGGGGCGGCGGCGGGTCGTTCTCCGGCTGGGTGCATACTTTTCACATCAGTGATTGTAATAAGTAGCGATTCAGGAGACGAGCCGTGACCGTGCACCCCAACCTTCCCCTCACCCAGACAGCACCTGGACACGCCGGTGGCTGTGGCTGTGGCGGACACGATGAGGCCTTGCCCGAACTCGACGCCCGCCTCATCCCGCACGCCATTCGCCACGGCGCGATCATCGGCGCCTTCGGGCAGCTGACCCCCGGTGCCGCGATGGTGCTGGTCGCGCCGCACAACCCGCTCCCGCTGCTGAATCAGATGCGCAATCTGTTCGGCGAGCAGATCGAGATCAGCTATCTGCTCGAGGGCCCGGAGGCATGGAAGCTCACGTTCGCCAAGAAGGCCTGACCCGCACCTGGCATCGGGTCGCCCTGCTGGCCCTCGGTGGCGCGTGTCTACTTGCCGGACTCGACGGCGCCTTGCTGAATGCCGGGTTCTGGGCGCCTGTCTCCTCGGCCACCGTCGAGGATGCCCACGGCCTGGTCATGGTGCTGGGCTTCCTCGGCACGGTCATCGCCTTGGAACGCAGCGTGGCACTCGACCGGCCGTGGGCCTATCTCGCGCCGGCGCTCTTGGGTCTGGGGGGGATCGCGATGGCCGTCTCGAGCCTTGTCAGTGTGGGTCGGATTCTGTTGCTCGACGGGTGCGTCGCTCTTGTGGCCGTCTACGTCGTGCTGTGGCGGCGAAACCGCGACGTGACGGTGCTCGTGCAGTTGGTGGGCGCCGTGTGCGCTCTCTGCGCGGTCCTGGTGTCCTTCCGGCTCGCCACCGCCGACGTCCTCGGACTGCTGGTGACTTTCGTGGTGGCGACGATCGCGGCGGAGCGGGTGGAACTGGCGCGCATCGTCCTCCCGCCCGGTGCGGGCCGTACGGTGGCGGCGTTCGTGGTCGCGCTCATGGCGAGTGCGGCGGCGGTCGTCGTGGCCCCCGCGGTTGCCGGCCGCGTGTTCGGGATCGTGCTGGTCGTGGGCACGGCCTGGCTCCTGGCCCACGACGTGGCCCTACGCACGGTGCGCGCCACCGGGCTGCCGAGATTCAGTGCGGTCGGGATGCTGCTCGGATACGCCTGGCTGCTGCTCGCCGGCGCGGCCTGGGTTGCCGTCGGGCGGCCATCGCCTGGCACCGGCGCGTACGACCTCGTCGTCCACGCGGTCTTCCTGGGCTTCGCCATGTCGATGGTGCTAGCGCACGGACCGATCATCCTGCCAGCGCTGCTGCGTCGACCGCTGCCCTACCGGCGGTGGCTGTACGGCCCCCTCGTGCTGCTGCACCTTGCCTTGGTGTGGCGGCTCGGCCTCGGCGTGCTGGCACGGCGTGCTGAGCTGTGGGCGGGCGGTGCCATGGCCACGGTAGTCGCACTCCTGCTCGTCCCGCTGACCATGGCGGCTGCAACGCTGCTGCGCCCCTCTTCGACCCGTCCCGCCGGCCGGTGGCGCAGCCCTGCCTCGAGCAATAGTGCTGGAACCCATCACCCGCAGGCCGCCGCGCCGACCCGACCCGACCGCCGCAAGGGAGCCTCCCGATGACGCAACCGCCCCTGCACCCCGGCGTAGGCGCCCCGTCCTCGGCGCGGCCCGGGGCTCCGGCCGGTGCTCGGTCCCAGTGGGCATGGCGCGACCGGCCCGCAGTGGTGTGGTTGGCCGTGGCGGCGATCGTCGCCCTGGTTCACCAGTTCGTGCCCGAGTCGCAGTGGCTGATGGTCCATGCCGTGATGCTCGGCGCGGTGACCCATTCGATCGTCGTGTGGAGCACGCACTTCACCCAGGCGTTGACCAAGGCCGCGCCCGCCCAGAACTCGCGCACGGTGCAGACCCGTCGACTGGTTCTGCTGCACACCGGGGTGGTCACGGTGGTAGCCGGCATTCTCACCGGGACGTGGCTGGTCACCGTTGTCGGCGCTGCGGTCGTCGGCGCCACGGTGCTGTGGCACGCCTGGGCGCTGGCGTCGATGATCCGACACTCGCTGGGGATGCGCTTCGCCGTCACCGGCCGCTACTACCTCACCGCGGCGCTGTGTCTGCCGGTCGGTGCGGGCTTCGGCGCGGCGCTGGCCAAGGGGTTGTCCGACGACGCGAACGGCCGGTTGCTCGTGGCGCACAGCATGACGATGCTGCTCGGCTGGGTCGGGTTGACGGTGATGGGGACCCTGCTCACCCTGTGGCCTTCGATGCTGGCGGTGCGGATGGCACCCAAGGCGGAACGCTTAGCGCGGCAGAGCTATTGGATCGCATTGGCGGGTCTTGTCAGCGGTGTCGCGGGCGCCCTGGCCGGGCAGCGGATACCGAGTGCCGCAGGTGTGCTCGTCTCGGCCGCCGCGCTGGTGTGGTGGGGTCGCTCACTGGTCGAGCCACTTCGCCAGCGGCTGCCGCACGAGTTCGCCCCGGCCTCGGTTGCTGCGGGTGTGCTGTGGTGGCTGATCGCCCTGATCGCCCTGGCGATCCACGTGCTGCGCGCGCCCGACTGGGCGCACATGATGGACGGCTACGGGTTCATCGTTGCGATCCTCGTGGTCGGTTTCGCCGTGCAGTTGGTGACCGGAGCGCTCAGCTACCTCATACCGGTCGTCATCGGTGGCGGCCCCAGGGTGCGCCGCGCCGCTCAAGACTGGTTCAACCGCGGGGGCGCGGCGCGCCTGGTCTTGATCAACGCGGGACTCCTCGTCGCCCTGCTGCCGGTGCCCGGCGCCGTCCGGGTCGTGTCCTCAGCGGTCGTACTCCTGGCGCTGCTGGCCTTCCTCGTGGTGATGATCCGTGGGATCAAGGCGGCCGTGGCGGTGCGCAAGGCGCTGCTGTCCGAGGGAGCCGACGAGGGATCCCGAGCGGTCGAATGGCGCCGGCCGACCCCCTTCTGGACCGCGGGACAGGTCATCGGGGCCACCTGTGCGCTGGCGCTGGCCGTCTCCTTGGGCATCGCCGTGGACCCCAGCGCCGCGGGCCTTTCAAGCTCAGGCGCATCGAGCACACAGGCCGCCGTCGAGCCGACGGGCAAGACCGTACGCGTCGCGGTGCAGGCCAAGGACATGCGCTATTCGCCCAGCTCGGTGCGGGTGCAGCGCGGCGATCGCCTCGTGCTGGAGGTGACCAACACGGACGCGACCAATCGCCACGACCTGGTGTTCCCCACGGCGAAGATCGACCGGCTCGACAAGGGCCAGGGCGCCCAACTCGATCTCGGTGTGGTCGGGGAATCGGTGCAGGGGTGGTGCTCGGTGATCGGCCATCGACAGATGGGCATGGTGTTCGACGTCGTGGTGGCCGGGGACACAGAGCCCGGCACCGGATCCCAGGGACAGCAGGCGGCATCCGGTCAGCACGCGGCCGGCCACCCGGGCATGCCCCAGGGAGTTGTCGCCAGAGCCGTCGACCCGGTGCTGCCGCCGCTAGGTGCCGAACGAGTGCAACGGCACACTTTCACCGTCCAAGAGGTGCGTCGCGAGGTCGCTCCCGGTGTCTGGCAGCAGCGCTGGACCTATAACGGTGGCGCCATCGGCCCGACCCTGCACGGGCGAGTGGGTGACACCTTCGTGATCACGCTGGTGAACAAGGGTTCGATGGGCCACTCGATCGACTTCCACGCGGGCGTGACGCCACCGGATGAGCTGATGCGAACGATCGCGCCCGGCGAGAGCCTGACCTATCGGTTCACGGCGCAACGCGCGGGTGTCTGGATGTACCACTGCTCGAGCATGCCGATGACCGCGCACATCGCAGCGGGCATGCACGGGGCTGTGGTGATCGAACCGGACGGCCTGCCGGCCGTGGACCGGCAGTTCCTCATGGTGCAGTCGGAGGTGTACCTCGGTGAACACACCGGGCGCCAAGACGCCGATCCCGTGAACGTCGACGCCGCTCTCGCCGACGACCCCTCGCTCTTCACGTTCAACGGGGTCGCCGGGCAGTACGCGAGTCACCCGGTGCAGGT
>JAUNUZ010000064.1:4960-9180 GCA_030537915.1 Micrococcales bacterium | reverse complement strand
CGGCGCGGCGACCCGAGGTCACCCGGTCCTGCGCGGGTGCGGGGACCCGACCGTGTAGCTCGAGCACCTCGAATGCGTCCGCTACCAACTGCCCGCGCAGGGTCGCGGCCACGGTGCTCACCTCCCACGCACCGGGAAGGAAGACCAGCGCATCGGCATCCCGGGGCCCGGCACGCAGGGAGTCGACGGTGACGTCGGCGACGTGACGAAGGAACTCCCGCGACACCCCCCGGGCGTCGAAGCGTGGCCGCCCCGTCGCAGTGGGGGCCCATTCGACGCGCAGGGCGTGCAGGGCGCCGCCTGAGTCGATGACCGGGGCCGGGGTCTCGTCGCCGAGCAGGGAAGTGAACCGGGCTGCATCGAGCGTGGCCGACATCGCGACGAGGGTGAGGTCCTCGCGCAGCTGACGGACCTGGGCGAGCATCCCGACGAGCAGGTCGGTCTCCAGGCCGCGCTCGTGAACCTCGTCGAGGATCACGGCACCGATCCCCGGCAGCCCAGGATCGGCGAGCACCCGGCGCAGCAACACCCCCGGGGTGCAAAACTCCACCCGCGTCGCGTCGCTGACCTCACGCTCGCCGCGGACGGTGTAGCCGACGCGTCCCCCCAGAGGTTGGCCGGTCAACTCGGTCAGCCGACGGGCGGCGGCTCGAACTGCGATCCGACGGGGCTGGGTCACCAGGACCCGGCCCGCGACCTCACCCGCGATGAGCGGGGGAACCAGCGTCGTCTTGCCGCTGCCCGGGGGCGCCTGGACGACCGCAACGCCGCCGACGAGAGCGCGGCGCAGCTCCTCCAGGGCCGCTGCGAAGGGCAGACCCGCACCGATCACGTTCAGATCAAAGTCGGAGGACGTCACCGGACCAGTCTCAACCACGGCACGACTGCTAGTGCTCAGACCTGAGGGCGACCGAGCCGGACACGGGCAGGCCGCGTATCCCTGACGGCGAGGTTCTGGCGGGGGTGTGCTCAGGCGCCGCCAGGCTCCCAGCCGTCGGTGAGGAGACGCTGGAGCACTTCGGCGTTGTTGTGCTCCTCGTCCTTCGCCGCATAAAGCAGCGTGAGATCGCCCTGGTCGCGCAGCTCACACAGTCGCCCGTAGGCCGCCGCTGCCGAAGGCTGCGCCAACTCCGCCTCGTAACGACGCTCGAACTCCTCGAACCTGCTCGCGTCGTGTCCGAACCACGCGCGCAACTCGTTCGAGGGTGCTATGTCCTTGAGCCATTCGGCATGCTCGGACTCGAGCTCCTTCTTGGAGACGCCGCGTGGCCACAGCCGGTCGACGAGCACTCGCGTCCCGTCGCCGGGTTCGGGAGCGTCGTACACGCGTTTGATCGAGACGGTCACGAGCCACCTCTCATCGGTCAGTGTCCCGAGATCGCAATTGCTTCAAGACCGCCGGATCGCCCACCACCGGCGCGGTCTCCAGCGCCGCCCCGTGGTTGAGGTCGAAGGTGGGCCGCTCGGATCGAATGCGCGGGATGCTCTCGAAGTTGTGTCGAGGCGGCGGACACGAGGTCGACCATTCCAGCGAACTGCCGAATCCCCAGGGGTCGTCGACGGTCACCAGCGGCGCGGTCCGCCAGGTCTTCCACACGTTGTAGACGAAGGGCAGCGTCGAGGCGCCCAACAACATCGCGGACACGCTGGAGAAGAGATTCATGTCGGTGAACCCGTCACTTACAAGGTAGTCGCCGTAGCGACGCGGCATCCCGATCATTCCGAGCAGATGCTGAATGAGGAAGGTGCCGTGGAAGCCTAGGAAGAGCATCCAGAAGTGGATCTTTCCGAGCTTTTCGTCGAGCATTCGACCAGTCAATTTAGGCCACCAGAAGTAGTAGCCGGCGAACATCGCGAAGACGACCGTCCCGAAGACCGTGTAGTGGAAGTGCGCGACGACGAAATACGTGTCGGTGACGTGCCAGTCCAACGGGGGTGAGGCGAGGAGCACGCCGGTGAGACCACCGAAGAGGAAGGTGACCAAGAAGCCGAGGGCCCAGATCATCGGCGTCTCGAACGTCAACGAACCACCCCACATGGTGCCGATCCAGTTGAAGAACTTCACCCCGGTCGGGATCGCGATCAACATGCTCATCAGCGCGAAGAACGGCAACAGGACAGCGCCGGTCGCAAACATGTGGTGCGCCCATACCGTCATCGACAGCGCGGCGATGGCGATCGTTGCGAAGATCAGACCCTTGTAGCCGAAGAGCGGTTTACGCGAGAAGACCGGCAGCACTTCGCTGATGATGCCGAAGAACGGCAGCGCGATGATGTAGACCTCTGGGTGCCCGAAGAACCAGAAGAGATGCTGGTAGAGGATCGGGCCGCCGTTGGCCGGGTCGAAGATATGCATCCCGTAGAGCCGGTCCCCTGCGAGGCCGAAGAAAGCGGCCGTGAGCACCGGGAAGGCCATGAGGATCAATATCGCCGTGGTCAGGACGGTCCAGGTGAACAGCGGCAACCGGAACATCGTCATTCCCGGAGCCCGGAGGCAGATGATTGTCGTGACGAAGTTGACCGCACCGAGAATCGTGCCGAACCCGCCCAGCGCCAGGCCCATGATCCACAGATCTCCCCCGAGCCCGGGCGAGAACGTAGCGTCGGACAAGGGTGCGTAGGCGAACCATCCGAAGGCGGCCGCGCCGCCGGGTGTGACGAAACCGCTGACCGCAACGAGGCCGCCGAAGAGGTAGAACCAGTACGACAGGGCGTTGAGTCGCGGAAAGGCGACGTCGGCGGATCCGATCTGTAGGGGCAGGAGCGCATTTGCGAAACCCGCGAAGAGAGGGGTCGCAAAGAGCAACAGCATGATGGCGCCGTGCATCGTGAACAGCTGGTTGTATTGCTCGAGATTATCTACGATCTGCAGACCGGGCGCCGCAAGTTCCAGGCGCATGACCATCGCGAGCAGCCCGCCGAGGACGAAGAAGACGAATGTCGTGGCGAGATATAGGTTGCCGATGACCTTGTGATCGGTCGTCGTGAGGATCAGTACGATCCGGTGCGACCAGGACCGAGCAGGCGCAGGCGATGCGGCGTCGATCCGCTGGGGCGAATGTGTCCCCACCCTCGCGCGGGGCCCTGGCGCGGCTTCGGTGGATTGAGCCATGGTGATCAACTCCCGACGGAGCGCCGATTGTCGCGGGGAGGCCCCACCGCTTTCCTACGGCGCGCTACGTGGAAAAACTACGCCCGACGCTCGGGGAAGTCCAGGGTCGATCGGGCCCTGGCAGCACCGCTTAGCCTGAGCCGATGAGCCCCCCGGAGACCAGATCACGCAGCTATCGCCGACTCCTCGTGGTGCACCACTCCCCCAGCGCCTCGATGCGCGAGCTCACCGAGGCGGTCGTGGCGGGCACACACGACGAAGCGATCGAGGGGGTGGGCGTGAGCGTCCGCCCGGCCCTGCAGGCCACCGCGCAGGATGTGCTCGGCGCCAATGGGATCATCCTGGGAACACCGGCGAATTTCGGCTACATGTCGGGCGCGCTCAAGCACTTCTTCGACTCGACCTTCCTGCAGATCGGCGGCGCACTCTCCGATGATGGTTCTGCCGGCGAGGGCTCAGGTGAGCGCGCGCGTAGCGACCCGGGCCCGACGCCCTACGGCCTCTATGTGCATGGGCGCTACGACACGACGGGCGCGATCCGCGCCGTGACGTCGATCGCGGGCGCGTTGCCGTGGCGGCTCAGCGCGCAGGTGCTCGACGTGCTCGGCGACATCGACGACGGCGACCGTTCGCGCGCCTACGAACTTGGTGCCACGCTCGCTGCGCTGCTCATGGAGTGACTACTGCTCCGGCAGAGCCCGCGCCCATCGTGTCGGGCATCCGCACTGCGATGACGCGCCCCCGGACGACCAGCGCGTCACCGGCGAAGACCTCCAGCGAGACGACCACCTTCTTGGCCCCGACCTCGTCGATGCGGCCTCGGACCACAAGCTCGACCCCCATCGGCGTCGGTGCCAGGTAGTCGACCTCCAGCCGCCCGGTGACGAAGCGAAGCGGCGCGGCGTCGTCGGCCGGCTCACCCATCGTCCGTCCCTCGTGCCGGTAGGCCGCACCGCAGGCCGAACCCGTGCCGGCACAATCGACGAGGCTGGCCAGGAGCCCGCCGTAGACGTAGCCGGGTATCGCCGTCTGGTCGGCGGCCGGCGTGAAACGCGTGATCGTGCGCCCACCGACGGCTCCCCGACCCGGGCCGTCGTCGCCCCCACCG
>JAUNUZ010000064.1:0-4950 GCA_030537915.1 Micrococcales bacterium | reverse complement strand
AGAAGGTGCGGATGTGGTGTCCCACCCGATTGAGGTGCCCGCACCCAAAGCAGTGGGCGAGATCCGGTGGATAGTTGTCCTGGAAGGCCGTCGGCGCGTTCGTCATCGTCTCTCCGGGTGCTCGTGGGTGACCTGGGCGTTGTCCTATCTGTGAGAGTGCCAGCTCGATCGGGTTCGCGCGCACCTCTGGATGTCGTCACGTCGAACCAAGCCTCGCCCAACCGCACCCCGAGGTGCTGCCCGCCCGAGCCCGGGCTCCGGATGGTTGACTCGCTTACCGTGGATGTCCGCATCCGGATGTCTGCAGCCGGTGACGAGCTGACCGCCCGAGGGCGGTCATCCGCGCACCACCGAGGCGAGGGAGACGCCATGAAGTTCAGTGTCGATGTGAAGTGCACACCCCAAGAGCTGCGCACGTTCCTCGGTCTGCCCGACGTAGAGCCGATGCAGCAGGCCGTCATGGACGAGATGCAGCGACGCATGGTGACGTCGATGGATCAGCTCTCGCCGACGGCGGTCATGAAGGACTGGTTCGCCCCGATGACGGCGATGCAACAGGCGTTCACCAACGCCTTCACCGGTGCCTCCAACGCAGCGACCAGCCGAGGCGACGCCTCCGTTGCGGGACGCGCCGGCGAGCGCAGAGCGGGCCACCCCGCACCCGGCGCCGACGATGCCGGCGCCGGCGACCCGACCTGAGTCGGCCCCGCACGCAGCCTCGAGCTGAGGCGGCCAGGCAGCCCCGAGCCGGCGCGAGATGCCGCTCGGCATCCGGCTCGGTCACTGCCCGGCGAGGTAGTCCTCGTGCCAACCGGCGATGAGGCCTTGCGCGACGTCGTCGACGGCAGGGAGCTGACGCCAGGGGCTGCCGTGCGCGCGAACGATGGCCAGACACTCATCGAGCCGCGCCTGACAGCGAACCGCCGACTCGCGCCGGTGCTCCTGGGTCCCGCCGACCGCCCCGGTCCAGATGGCCCGTCCGGCCATGAAGCCGCACGCTCCGGCCTGGGAGACGATGCGCAGCTGCCGCCGGAAGACCTCGTAGCTGCACGACCCCGACAACATCACCCACGGCTGATCGCCGCACGCGGCGTCGATAGCGCGCGCCGCCTGGGCGGCGGCCTCTGCACCCGCGCTGTCCCCCGTGACGTCAACGAGGTCACCGGGGAACTCGGACTTCAGGACATCGATCCCCAGATCGACGAATTCTTTGGCGGCGCCGACGATGATTTCGACACGCTCTGCCCGAGCTGCGGGCGCCGCGGGGTCTTGCCCCGGGGCTGGGTACCACAGCGGCTCCAGGATCAGCGGGATCTGGTAGCGCTCGCAGTCCCGCACGAGACCCTCCACCAGCCGCCGGTCGTCGTCGGCGCTCGGCGCGTCCGGACGCCACCAGACGACCATCTTCACGCCGTCGACCCCGAGGGTCTTGATCTTGCGCACACTCCATCCGTCGCGGATCGCGGTCTGCGTGCCGAAACCGCCGTCGGCCTGGTAGCTCAGGGATTCGATGCCCGTGATGATCCCGGTCCCCCCGGGGATGACCCCGGCCGCGATGCCTTGAGCCATCGACCACAGGGGGTCGACGAGGAAGGCGCTGGCATGCGGAACGAGTGCCCCGATGAGCTCCAGTTTGCTGCGGGTAGCCTGCGCGGAGGTGACCGTGCGCCAGTCCGGATCGAGCATGGCTAAGTAGTTCTCGGGATGGTCGATGGCCAGCGTCGCGATGTACCCGTCCGCGGTCGCGATCCGAGTCATCGATCGAACCTTGCCGAGGCTGTCGTGGCCGCTCAGCCAGTTGGTCATATCGCTCCCGAGGTAGCGCTCTCGACGGACGGCGGACGCCGCGGCCGTGACGGCAACATTAGCTAGAGTGCGACGGATTCAGGCAGGCCTCGATCAGGGAGTGGCCATGGAACCGACCGATGCCGCCGTTGTCCTCCCGCGGTCGCCAGTAGACCTGCGCGTTGCGGTGGCAGGGCACCTGTGTCTGGACCTCACGCCCCGGCTCTCGGGGATCGAGCGCGTCGATCCCGGCCGGCTCTTCGAGGTGGGGCCACTGTCGGTCCGTCTCGGCGGCAGCGTCGCCAACACCGGAGGCGACCTCGTCGATCTGGGGCTGCCGGTCATCCTCGTCGCGACGGTCGGTGACGACCCTCTCGGTGAACTCCTGCGACAGACCGTCGACGCCCGCCCGGGCATGAGCGCACGATTGCGGACCGTGCCGGGGGCCGCAACCTCCTACAGCCTGGTCTTCGAGACGCCGCACTCCGATCGGACCTTCTGGCATCACGTCGGCGGCAACGCGCATTTCGACGGCACGGAGGTCGAGGAGGTGATCGGGTGGGCCTCGGGGATATCCCAGGCACGCCGCACCATCGATCGCGAAACCGGCGAGCCGAGAGCCGACGGGCTGGACCTGCTGCACATCGGCTACCCCAACCTCTTGCCGGCGCTCGTCGCGGATGGTGGCGAGCCGTTGCGAGCCACGCTGCAGCGGGCGCGCGAGCGCGGGGCGCTGACGTCGCTAGACCTGGCCGTCATAGATCCAGAATCCGAGACCGGGCAGCTGGACTGGGAGGCCATCCTGCGGCGCGTACTGCCGGAGACCGACATCCTCACTCCCAGCATCGAGGACCTGACGTCCGCCTTGCGCATCGCGGATCCCGTGGACGACGCCCTCGTGGAGCGCCTCGCCGACCAGCTTCTGCAGTGGGGTGCCGGGCTCGTCGCGCTGACCGTCGGAACGCGAGGCGTCTTCCTCGCCGGCGCCGACGAGGAGCGCCTCAGAGCCGTCCGGTCACGCGTGGCGTTCGATTCGCGGGCGTGGGCAAACCTGCGGGTCTGGGCACCGCCCTACCTGGTTCAGGACATCGTGACGACGACCGGCGCGGGTGACGCGGCAACGGCCGGATTCCTCTACGGCGTGCTCACCGGCATGGACCCCCAGCACTGCGGCACCATGGCGATGGCGTGCGCCGCGGCCATCGTGTCGGGGCGCCGGACGACGCCACCGGTCCTGGCCCAGATCTGCGCCTGCGACTCCTTGTTCAATGGGGGCCGAGCTGCCTCGACGACTGGGATTTGACCTTCACGTCGCGTGACGGTTCACGCTGGTCTCATGACCGAGACGACACGTGGTTCCACCCGATCCACAACGTTGACCGTGGGACAGGTCGCCGATCTGTTCGGAATCACCCGACGCGCGCTGCGTCACTACGACGAGATCGGACTCGTCGTACCCAGCGAGCGCAGCACGGCCGGCTACCGGCTCTACACCGACGAGGACCTGACGCGCCTGCAGCACGTCGTGGTCTATCGCCGACTCGAGTTCGCCCTGGAGGAGATCTCTCTTCTGCTCGACGAACCCGAGAGTGCAGCGGATCACCTGCGTCGTCAACGCGCAGCGGTCAGTACTCGCCTGGACGAGCTACGCGGGCTCATCGGGGCCATCGACAACGCATTGGAGCAGACCGTGAAGAACACCGTGATGACCACCGCCGAGATGAGGGAACTCTTCGGAGACGCCTTCGATGAGTCCTACCCCGAGGAGGCCCAGCAACGCTGGGGCGACACCGACCCGTGGAAGCAGAGCCAGTCGCGCACGAAGGACTTCACCAAGGCCGACTGGGAGCGGGTCAAGGCCGAGGCCGACGCCGTCAACGCGGCCTTGGCAGCCTGCCTGGACGCTGGGCTGCCCGCCGACGGCGACGAGGCGGCTGCAGCGGCCGAGCTGCACCGCAGCTCGATCGAGACGTTCTACGACTGCTCACCTGAGTTCCAGGTCAACCTGGCCCGGCTCTACGTGTGCGACCCGCGGTTCGCAAAGACGTACGACGACGTGCGCCCCGGCCTGGCCCAGTACCTGCACGACGCCATCGTCGCCAACGCTGCCCGCCACACCAGCTGACCGGGTGATGCCAGGGGGGCCGGCGCCGCAGACTGCTCAGACAAGGGTCGACCGGCGCCGGACCCCCGGGCTTGGATCACGGGTGGCGCAATGCCGAAGGATTGGGCTCATCGGACCCCGTCCACCGCCCGCCCACCCTCCAGGTACACGCCGTTCGGCGCGCCCCAGGCGGCCTCGACCCGCAGCGCCACAGCCTTGCGCAGCAGGCCGAGTGCTTCCGCGCGCCCAGCGAAGCGGTGTTGGCTGATCTCGCTCGCCTGGAGGCGGATCTTGGCCGTCTCTGCCGGCGACAGCGCGCCGCAGTCGAAGAGGAAGCGCAGCCCGAGCTTGCGCCCGGGCTTGGCCGGTCGGCTGTCGACCGCCGCGAGACGCCCGCGCACGACTGTCAGGCCGGTCTCCTCGAGCACCTCGCGCCGACAGGCCTCCCACGGCGTCTCACCGTCGGCTTCCATGATGCCTCCGGGGATCGTCCACCCGGGCTTGTAGGTCGGTTTGAGGATGAGCAGTCGGCCGCCTTCGTCGAAGAGCAGAGCCCCCGCCGATGCCGGGATCTCCGGCAGGAACCACGTCATGCACCGATGATGCCCGACGCTTCGGCCGGCCGCCGCAACGCTGTGCGAACCGCTAGCGATCCGGGTGCGCCCGATGCGTGAGCACACTCATCGACGCACGATGCGCAGGGTCCGCCCGGAGGGAGTCGACCCGCGCAGCGACTGCGGCCGAGCAGGTCAGCGGCTCGGCAGGGTCGGGTCACCGGGGAAGAGGCGGTGCCCCAACCACAGCGACACGTAGACGAGCCCGATGAGCACGGGCACCTCGATGAGCGGGCCGACGACGCCTGCCAGCGCCTGCCCCGAGGTCACGCCGAAGGTGGCGATCGTCACGGCGATGGCGAGTTCGAAGTTGTTACCCGCGGCGGTGAAGGCGAGGGTCGTGCTCCGGCCGTAGTCGAGCCCGACGGCCCGCGCGAGGAACAGCGAGACGCCGAACATCAGCGCGAAGTAGGCCAGGAGGGGCACGGCGATGCGCGCGACATCGAG
>JAUNUZ010000063.1 GCA_030537915.1 Micrococcales bacterium | reverse complement strand
GTCGCCGGGACCGCTCCGTCCGGCGAGCCCGCGTCGAACCGGTGCGCGAGTCGTGTCACCCGCCGGCGGCCGCGTGGTAGGTCGCCAAAACCGGGTGCGCCGGCGCCCGGCGCGCACTCGACCTGCTCCTCGTTCGGCTGCGCCTCGGTCGACTTGACACCGCCAACCGCCACGCTGCCGACACCGTCCCCGACACCGCCTACGGCGACAACGCCTGCGTCGACGTCGAACAGCGCGTCTGGGACGAGCGCCTCCGGCACCGCTCGAGAACGCACAGCGGCGTCGATAGCGGCTGGATCGATGACGATCGTCCGGTCGACCTCGCGCGCGAGGTGCTTGGCAACGGCCAGCGGGCGACCGTCGTGCCTGGGGACGACGAGCAGGACGACCTGCACCCCCTGGCCCTGGGCCTCCTCGACGGCCTCGGTGAGGTCGTCGTCGCCGGAGACGAGGTAGACGACATCGGCGACCCGTTGTCGTGCCTGGATGGCCAGGTCGAGCCCGATGCGCACGTCGACCCCCTTCTGCTCACCCGAATAGGAGAGCCGGCCCAGCCGCAGTTTGACGCGTGGGAGGAGGCCGATCTCGTCCTGCGAGAGGTCGGGCATCCCACCCGGCCGGCCACCGGCGTCATACCAGTTGACGCGCAGCAAGGGCAGCCCGCTGTCGGCTTCGGCCTGGGCTTGGAGCGCCTCGATGAGCACCGCGTAGTCAGTCTGCACGCCGCGGCGCAGCGAACTGCCGGTCACCCGGGTGGCCACCGCCGCCAGGAGATATCCGACATCGACGTACACCGCGCAACAAGACCTCATGCGGCCACTGTGTCAAAGGCCGTGGCGCCACCCTGCGCGAGTCCGTGGCTCGGCCCACCTCGATGGCACGATGTCAGGACGCGCACGACAGCGCGCGGGAAAGGAAGAACGAGATGGACCACCCCCCGCGACGCTCCACGGAGCTTGTCTCCATGACCGCGACCGAGCTACTCGCCGGCTACTCCCGCGGGGCCTTCTCCCCCGCCGACGTCCTGTCCGCAGTCCTGGCCCGGGTCGATGAGCTGGAGCCCACCTGCAACGCCTTCTATGTCATCGAGCGCGAGCAGGCCGGCGCAGCGGCCGCCGCAAGCACTGCCCGGTGGGCGGCAGGCGGGGCGACTCGATTCCTCGACGGCGTGCCGATCACCCTCAAGGAGAACATCGCGAGCGTCGGCACGCGGGTGCCCAGCGGCACAGCGGCCCTGGCTGCCGCGGCGGTGAGCACCGTCGACGGGCCGGTCACCGTGTCGATGGCCGACGCGGGGGCGGTGCGCCTGGGCAAGACGGTCATGCCCGACTACGGAATGCTGTCCTCGGGGGTGTCCAGCCTGCACGGGATCACGCGCAGTCCGTGGGATCCACGCTGGACCGTTGGCGGTTCGAGCGCCGGCGCGTCGGCCGCCGCCGCCGCCCGCTTCGGACCGATCCACATCGGCAGCGACATCGGTGGCTCGATCCGCCTGCCCGCGACGTGGACCGGCCTCGCCTGCCTCAAACCGACGTTCGCACTCGTACCCGTCGACCCCCCCTACATGGGACGGACCATCGGCCCGCTGGCCCGCACCGTCGACGACGTCGCCATCGCCATGGAGGCGATCGCCCGACCCGACCCGTACCACCGCGACTACACCCTGACCGAGCACCCGCTGGACTGGGCGGCAGTACGGGCCACTCCTGCCACGGACGCGGACGTCAGCGGGCTGCGCGTCGGGATCCACGTCGACGCCGGATGCGGTCTGGCGACAGACACCGAGGTCGCCGCCATCGTCCTGGCCGCTGGTGCCGTCTTCGAAGCGGCCGGCGCCCATGTCGAGCCGATCGACCCGCTCATCTGCGGCGAGCAACTCCATCTGCTCGACCTTTTCCTGCGCGCGCGCTCCTGGCTCGATCTCACGCGGCTCGACCCCGCCGCTCGGGCGGCCGTCCTGCCCTATATCCGGGAGTGGGCCGCGGGTGCGGCCGGGCTGTCCGGCTCGCAGGTCATCGAGGCCTATCAGGGGATCCAGGCGATGCGCGCATCGACGGTAGCGGCGACTTGCGACTACGACCTCGTCCTATCCCCGGTCGCGCCCGTCGCCGCCTTCCCCGCGCACTGGCACGGTCCGACGAACGACACGGCGACCGCGTTGGACCACATCGCCTACGCGGCTCCCTACAACTTCTCCGAGCAGCCGGCCGCCACGGTCAATGCGGGCTTCACGACCGACGGGCGCCCCGTCGGGCTCCAGCTGGCCGGGCGACGCTACGACGACGCACGCCTGCTGCGGGCCGCCCGGTGGTTCGAGCAGGCCCGCGGCGCCGCCGCCGAGCCCAGCTGGCCCCGGTGACTCTCGCTGCCTCCTAGACGCCGATTCCCGCAGCCGTGCCCCTGTCCATGTCCGCGCGGTGGGTGGAGCTGGCGGGATCCCGGCGAGAGCAGGATCGGGAAGTTCAGCGGGTGACTTCTTCGAGGACCTCGAGAACGTGTCGGTAGGTGCGACCGGTCGCTCGGGTCATCCCTAGCTCGCACGTCCGGTTGCTCGAGACGTAGGCGATGACGTCCCGGTCTGGGCCGATAGCCCTGACGTCGAGCGCTTCGGGGTGCGTGGCGGCAGCCGTCAGCTCTGGGTGAAGCATTCCGCGGTCCCCGGCGAAGCCGCAGCAACCCGCGTCCGGCGGCACGATGACCTGCCCGGCACATCGCTTCGCCACCGCGCACAGTGCGTCCAGATCCCCGGCCCGGCGGTCCGAGCACGTCGGATGCACGACGACCGCCCGCTGAGCGTGCGCTGGGTCGGTCGGCTCCGGCAGCCGCGGCAGGATGTGCTCGGCTGTGAAGGCGACGGCGTCCAGGAACTCCAGAGCGCCGACGGCGTCTGCGAGTTCGCGCTCACCTGCCTTGCGCAGGTCCTCCTCGATCTCATGCAGCCCGTGGGTGCAGGAGCTCGCGTCGGTGACGACGGGCACCTGGCCGCCGCGGGTCGCAGTGAGCAGCGCGGTGCCCGTGCGCTGCGCCATCAAGGTCGTCCCGTCAATCAATCCCTTGCTGCGCCAGACGGTTCCGCAGCATAGCGATTCGACCCCCGCCGGGATGTGCACGCGGATCCCGGCCCGGTCGCACAGCGCGAGGAAGGCCAGTGCGGCACCGATCCCGCCGCTACCTGGGTGGGCGTGGGTACGGCCTCCGTCAGCGTCGGCAGGGCCGAAGAGCTCCCCGATGCAGCTGGCGAAGAGCACGACGTCGCCGGGCTCCCGACGCGCGGTGGTCCGACGGGTGAACCCCGGCCCGGGCAGGTCGTGGCCGACCAGCGGCACGAGATCGGTTGGCAGGACGCGCCGAAGGGCGCTGGTGGCCGCGGTGGCCAGACCGGTCGGCGCGACATCGGTGGCCGCGACCCCGGCACGCAGGGTGGGCAGCGTTTGACCCCAGCCGCGCGCCAGCGCCTCGCCCACCGCCTGCGTCGTCGGGGAGTGCCGCGCGGCGCGGTGCTTCTTCATCAGCGCGCCGGTGTCGATGCTCACCGGGCACGCTGCGTGGCACAGCGAGTCGACCGCGCACGTGTCGACCGCGTCGTAGGCATAGTCGGCCTCCAACTCCTGCCGTTGCTCCAGGCCGGCTGCGGCCATGTCCCGCAACAGCGCGATCCGCTGCCGCGGCGTCGTGGTCACGTCTGCGGAAGGGCAGACCGGCTCGCAATAACCGCACTCGACGCAGCGATCGATGTCAGGGTCCACGAGCGCCGAGGTCTTGAGGTTCTTGAGGTGGATGCGCGGGTCATCCCCGATGACCACACCAGGGTTGAGCGTGTTACCTGGGTCGGCAAGCGCCTTGATCTGGCGCATCACCTCGTACAGTTCATCGCCGTACTGACGCCGCACGTAGGGCGCCATGATGCGGCCCGTCCCGTGCTCGGCTTTGAGGGAGCCGTCGGCGGCCAGGATCAGGTCGACGAGGTCCTCCGTGAACCCCTCGAATGCACGCAAATGTGTGGCGTCTGTGAGATCGGGGTTGATCATGAAGTGCAGATTCGCGTCGCGGGCGTGTCCGAAGATGACCGCGTCGTCGTACCCATATCCGCCGCACAGCGCGCCGATCTGCCGGACCGTCTCGGTCAGCGCCGGCATCGGCACAACGACGTCCTCGAGCAAAGCTGTGGAGCCCGGCGGTCGAGCGCCGGCGATGGCGGTGAAGAGCCCTTTCCGCACCGACCACGCCGACGCACGCTCACCGGGGTTCCGCGTGAACGCGGCCGGGGCAGCCAGCCCGCGCACCCCCTTGATCGCCCGCTCGAGGGCCAGTTGGGTCTCCTCCAGGGCCTGCGGAGTCTCCTCTTGAGCCTCGATGAGCAGCGCGGTGTGCTCGTCGACATGCAATCCCTGCAGCGCAGCAACCCGTATCGGACCCGCTTGCGACACCCGCAGGCTCGCCGCGTCCATAAGCTCGGCGGTCCGGCTACCTGCCTCGATGAGCGCCGGCAGCGCGTCGGTCGCCGCGTCGATCGTCTCGAAGACGAGCAGGGCCGTCGAGGCGTGTGAATACACCGGCAGGGTCCGATAGGTCGCAGACAGGATGAAGCCGAGGGTGCCCTCGGAGCCGACCATGAGGTGCGCCAGGATGTCCGCGGGAGTCTCGTGGTCCAGGAAGCTGTTGATCCCGTAGCCCATCGTGTTCTTCATCGAGAACTGGTGCTCGATCCGCCGCACCGAATCGACATTCCCCCGCACCCGGTCGCGCAGCCGTGCCAAGCCCTGCCAGAGCGCCGGCTCGTCGTGGCGCAGCCGCTCGTCGGCGTCGCCGACCCCCGTGTCGACCCGCGTGCCCGACGGCAGCACCAGATCGAGCGCGTCGAGCGTGCGATAGGTGTTCGCCGTCGTGCCGCACTGCATCCCGCTGCTGTTGTTGGCCACGACCCCGCCGATCGTGCACGCTGACTCGCTCGCCGGATCCGGACCGAGCGCCCGCGCGTAGGGTGCCAGCCGCGTGTTCACCGACCGCACCGTGACGCCGGGCTGACAGCGGACGCGCGCGCCCTCCTGGAGCACCTCGACCCGCCGGAAGTTGCGTCGCGTGTCGATGAGGATGCCGTCCGTTCCCGCCTGGCCCGAAAGGCTCGTTCCGCCCGAGCGGAACGTCACCGGCACCCCGTAGCGCGCCGCCACTGCGATCGTGCGCTGTACGTCCGCCCCGTCACGCGCGACAACGACAGCCTGCGGCACGAGTTGGAAGTGCGACCCGTCGTGCGACATGCGCATGCGGTCGATGAGGCGCGTGCGCAGCGGACCGGGTCCGAGCTCCTGCTCGAGATCGGCAATGACATCTGACATGAATACCTCCAGCGAGGTGCCCCAACTTAACGCCGTCGGCGGCGTCCACAGCCGGCGGCGTTCCCCTACACCTGATCGCTGACGTGCCGATGACGCTTCCGCGGTTGAGCTCAGATTCCGGGACTTTGGTCACCACTGCGGCGAGCGTGCCACCTCCTGCGCGCAGTGCGGCACATCGCGCCCGCGCATCTGAAAGGCTGCGCTCAGGAGGTGGCTGTCATGACGGAGTACGTCTACGACTTTTCCCATGGAGACAAGGACGCCAAAGATCTGCTCGGTGGCAAGGGCGCGAATCTCGCCGAGATGACTCGGCTGGGGTTGCCAGTACCGCCGGGATTCACGATCACGACGCAAGCATGCCGGGATTTTCTGCGCGAGGGACGCCCGCCGGAGAGCCTGGCGGACGAGATCTCTGCGCACCTGGCCGACCTGGAGTCCGCCCGCGGCAAGAAGCTCGGTGATGCCCAGGACCCGCTGCTCGTCTCGGTGCGCTCGGGCGCGAAGTTCTCGATGCCCGGCATGATGGAGACAATCCTCAACATCGGCCTTAACGACGAGTCCGTCGAGGGGCTGGCGCGGGTCTTCAACAACGACCGCTTCGCGTGGGACTCGTATCGCCGGTTGCTCTCGATGTTCGGCAAGACGGTGCTCGGCCTGTCCGGCGACGCCTTCGAGGGCGCGCTCGAGGACGCCAAGCGGGCCGCCGGTGTCGAGAAGGACGTGGACCTGAACGCCGACGACCTGCGGGCCGTCGCCGCCGCTTCCAAGCGCATCATCGAAGAGGGCAGCGGTCGGCCCTTCCCGCAGGATCCGCGCGAACAGCTGGCGATGTCGGTCGAGGCCGTGTTCGGCTCCTGGAACACCGAGCGCGCGGCCATCTACCGGCGTCAGGAGCGGATCCCCGAAGACCTCGGCACCGCCGTCAACGTCCAGGCGATGGTCTTCGGCAACCTCGGCGAGGGCTCCGGCACCGGTGTCTGCTTCACCCGCGACCCCGCGACCGGCCACCAGGGCGTCTACGGCGACTACCTCGTCGACGCTCAGGGCGAGGACGTCGTAGCCGGCATCCGCAATACCCTCCCGCTCGCTGACCTGGAGAGCTTGGACAAGGCCTCCTATGACCGACTGCTCGAGATCATGAGCACTCTGGAGCGACACTACAAAGACCTATGCGACATCGAGTTCACCGTGGAAAAGGGCAAGCTGTGGATGCTGCAGACGCGCGTCGGCAAGCGCACCGCCGCCGCCGCGTTCCGCATCGCGGGCCAGCTCGTCGACGAGGGGCTCTGCGATCTGGATGAAGCGCTGCGCCGGGTCACGGGTGCGCAGCTCGACAAGCTGATGTTCCCGCAGTTCGATCCGAACGCGACCCGCTCGCCGATCGCAGTCGGCATGGCGGCTTCCCCGGGTGCGGCCGTCGGCCAGGCAGCCTTCGACTCCGCGACAGCCGTCGAGTGGGCCAAGGAGGGGCGCGACGTCATCCTCGTGCGCCGCGAAACCAACCCCGACGACCTCGGCGGCATGGTTGCCGCGCGCGGCATCGTCACGAGCCGCGGCGGCAAGACCTCGCACGCCGCCGTCGTCGCCCGCGGGATGGGCCGCACATGCGTCGTCGGCGTCGAGGCGCTGCGCGTCGACCCGAAGCACAAGGTCTTCACCGTCGGCGGCACGACCGTAGACGAGGGCGACGTCATCTCGATCGACGGCTCGACCGGCGAGGTCTTCGTCGGCCAGGTCCCCGTCGTACCGAGCATCGTCGATCAAGGGCTTACCGGCGCACAGGCCGGTGAGCCTGCCGCGGATCAACCGGCTCAACCGGATCTGCCTGACCAGGATCTCCTGGACGCAGTGCTGCGGCTGCTGGCCCACGCCGACGCCAGACGACGCCTCGGGGTGCGCGCCAACGCCGACACTGCTGCGGACGCGCGGCGCGCACGACGCAACGGCGCGGAGGGCATCGGGCTGTGCCGCACCGAGCACATGTTCCTTGGGGAACGGCGCAAGCGGGTCGAGCGAGTCATCCTGGCCCGCTCTGACGAGGCCCGCGCGCAGGCACTGGAGGCGCTGCTCCCTCTGCAACGACAGGACTTCGTCGAGATTCTTGAGGCGATGGACGGGCTGCCTGTCACCATCCGGCTCCTCGACCCCCCGTTGCACGAATTCTTACCCGATCTGACGACCCTGTCGGTGCGGGTTGCCGTGGCGGAGGCGAGCGGCGAGCCCGATGAAGAGGCAACCATCCTGTTGCGCGAGGTATCGCAGTTGCACGAGCAGAACCCGATGCTCGGCATGCGCGGAGTGCGGCTCGGCATCGTCGTGCCCGGGCTTTTCATTCTGCAGGTGCGGGCCGTCGCCGAGGCCGCAGCCCAGCTGCGCAAGGCCGGGCATGACCCGCGACCCGAGATCATGGTGCCGCTCGTCGCGACCGTGCAAGAGCTGGAGGTTATCCGGCAGGAGGCGCAGCGGGTGATCGCGGAGGTAGCCCACGAGAGCGGCGTGGAGTTGGCTGTCCCCATCGGCACGATGATCGAGCTGCCGCGGGCTGCGATGACGGCCGCGCAGATCGCCAAAAGCGCCGACTTCTTCTCGTTCGGCACGAACGACATGACCCAGACGGCATGGGGCTTCAGCCGCGACGACGTCGAGGCGACGTTCTTCCCGCAGTATCTGGATCAGGGCATCTTCGCAGTGAGCCCCTTCGAGTCAATCGACGTCGACGGCGTCGGCCGGCTCATCTCGATCGCCGCGTGGGAGGGCAAGGAGAACCATCCCGGGCTCATGATCGGCGTGTGCGGCGAGCACGGCGGTGACCCGGCCTCGATCCCCTTCTTCGAGGAGATCCTGCTCGACTACGTGTCGTGTTCCCCGTTCCGGGTGCCGGTCGCGCGTCTGGAGGCCGGGCGTGCCGCGGTCATGAACCCCGGGACGCCGATCACCGCCGGAGACGCTGCTAGCGCGGGACCGGAACGCGCCTGAGCGAGCCGCTGCCGGCGGCGGCGCCCTGAGCGCAGCCGCCGGCTCCTCACGCCGTCGCGGCCGCGAGCTGCCCGCAGGCGCCGTCGATCTCGCTACCTCGGGTGTCGCGCACGGTCGTCGGGATGCCGTGTGCTCGCAGCCGCTCGACGAACTGCTGCTCGACCCCTCGGCGCGACGCCGTCCACTTCGATCCCGGCGTCGGGTTCAGGGGGATCGGGTTGACGTGGACCCACCCTCGGCCCCGTGCGTTGAGTTTCTCTCCGAGCAGGTCGGCGCGCCAGGCTTGATCGTTGATGTCGCGGATCAGCGCGTATTCGATCGACACCCGGCGGCCGGTCGCCTCGTAATACCGGTAGGCGGCGTCGAGCGCCGCATCGACCTTGAAGCGGTTGTTGATCGGGATGAGATCATCGCGCAGCTCGTCGTCTGGGGCGTGCAGGCTCAACGCAAGCGTCACCGGAATACCTTCCGCGGCAAGGCGGTCGATGCCCGGCACGAGACCGACCGTCGACATGGTGATGCCGCGCGCGGACATCCCCAGGCCCTCGGGGGGCGGATCGACGAGCCGGCGAATCGCCGCTACCGCCCGCTTGTAATTGACGAGGGCCTCCCCCATGCCCATGAAGACGACGTTCGAGACCCGGTTCCCCAGGGCTGCGCCGGCCGGACCTGCCGATGCACCCGGAGCGGTTCGCCCCGGTGCTCCTTCGCCACGCACCTCGCTCTCGTCACCGAGCTGCGCGACCAGAGCGGCGCCAGTGACGCCCGTGGCGGTCTCGGCTAGCTCACCGCGCTGGAGCATCCGGGAGCTGGCGACGACCTGTTCGACCATCTCGGCCGTCGAGAGGTTGCGGGTGAAGCCCTCCTGGCCGGTGGCGCAGAAGGGACAGTTCATGCCGCACCCGGCCTGGCTGCTGATGCAGACGGTCACCCGTCGCGGATACCGCATGAGGACGCTCTCGACGAGGGCCCCGTCGTGCAGGCGCCACACCGACTTCAGAGTGGCTCCGCCGTCGGCGGACAGGG
>JAUNUZ010000062.1:900-9355 GCA_030537915.1 Micrococcales bacterium | reverse complement strand
GCCGCGGACCTGGGGCAGACCTGGGAAGGCGGCTTCATCTCCTCCCTGGAATTCCGGGTCGATCCCGATCGGGAGCCCGGCCGGGGGCGCGCCTGGATCCGCCCGACGATGCGGCTCGTGCAGGGTGTGGACGTCGACCCGGTCGCCGCCTACGTCGGAATCGTCGACACCGCCAACGGGGTCGCCACGCGCCTGGACCCGCGCCGCTGGATGTTTCCCAACACCGACCTGAGCGTCCACCTCTACCGTCAACCGGTCGCGGGCTGGGTAGGGCTGGACACCACCGTGTCGATCGGTGACAGCGGCGTCGGGCTGACGAGCTCGCGCCTGCACGACGCCCACGGACCGGTGGGTCGCTGCGAGCAGATCCTCACGGTCCGCCCCCGGCCCTCGCAGCCCTGACGCCGGCCGGTTCACCGCTGCGGGCGGCCGGCTCGGCACTGACTGGGCGATGCGCTCCCCCGAAGGCGAGCGCCCCCGATAAGCTGCGGCAATGGACCTCACCTACCGCGTGCTCAACGTGTTCACCGACGGCAAGGACCCCTTCACCGGCAACGGTGTCGCGGTCTTCGAGGACGGCTCCACGCTGAGCACGGAGCAGATGCAGATGCTCGCGGCGCAGGTCAATATCGAAACGGTCTTCATCCTGCCCAAGGGCGGCGACCAGGAGGCCACGGTCCGCTTCTTCTCACCCGAGAAGGAGACCGGCTTCGCCGGCAGCGCGTCCCTGGCCACCGCGGCGGTGCTGCGCGACTTGCGCGGCTGGGCGGGCGACGTGCAGCTCATCGAGGAGCGCGATCACAACTCCGGCACCGAGAACATGCGGGAGCGCCAGGACCGTCGCGAGGGGCGTGACGCCAGCGACCCGCGCGACCCCGACACGGTTACGGTCTTCCAGCGGGATGACTTGTGGGTTCTGGACGCACACGAGCCGGTCGCGCAGCCTCTCAAAGCCTCGCCACAGATCCTCAGCTCGCTCGTCGGCCTCAATTCCGACGTGCTCGGCGGCGACGTCATGACGGTGAACAAGGGGCTCGGGGGCATCGTGTTGCCGGTGCGCAGCGTCGAAGATGTCCGCCGGACCCGTCTCGACGCCCGCATGCTGCACTCCTACGCGATGCTGCTGAACATCGAGCCGAGGGTCTACGTATGGGCGGACTCCGACACCGAGCCCGACACGGTGGTGGCTCGCATGTTCTACGGCCCCAGGGGTGGTGTCCTCGAGGTCGCCGCGACCGGCACCGGCGGCGTCAACCTCGGCGCCTGGCTCGCCGCCCACGGTGAGCGCGGCATCCAACGCCGCGTCATCCAGGGCCGGGTCGAGGGGCGCCGATCCCTGCTCGACCTGCGCATCGACGAGCAAGGCGAGGTCTTCGTCGGAGGCCGCGTCGCCGAAGTCGCGCGCGGCGCGTTCACTATGTGAGAATCCACCCCCACGCAAGCACGACTATCCACGGCAACGCGGCGAACGCGACGCAGATGACGATCAGGGTGGTGTCGGCGCGCAGCCACGGCGCCGGCCCAGCCCAGGTGCGGCGGTAGCCCGGTCGGGCAAGCCGCCCGTAGCCGCGCGCCTCCATTGCGACCGACATCCGCTCGGCCTGGCGTAACGCCTGGACAAGTAGGGCGAAGGTCATCGAGACGAGATGCCGCGCTTGGGCGACCGGGTTGGGCCCGGGTCCGAGGCCGCGGATGCGCCGCGCACGGGAGATTTCGTCCCAGTCTTGCGCGAGCGTGTCGAGGCGGTTGAGGCCCGCGACGGCGGCGAGTACGGGTCGGGCCGGGATCCGTAGGCGTTGGCCGAGCTGGTCCCCGAGCGCTGAGGGATCGATGAAGGCCGCCAGGATGATACCGGGGATGACGAAATAGGCGACCCGCAGCCCGGCCACCGCCGCCACCGATAGGTCGCGGGGATCCGCGAGCAACCAGTTCGACCACGTCACGGAGGCAAAGGCAAGGATGCCCGGCAACAGCCGCAGCCAGCCGATCCGCGAGCGACCGGCCAGTGCTACCAGCGTGAGGAGCAGCAGCGCGAAGGAAAGGGCCCCCGGCACGAGCGCGGGCATGGACAGACCACCTGCCATGAGGATGAACGAACCGCCCAGTAGCGATAGCGGCCCGACGCGCGTGAGCAGACCGAAGGGGTTCACGTCTCTCACGCCGCGCACCCGACCCGGCCCCGGTGCAGCCGCAGCTCGTCATCGGCCAGACGCGTGAGCAGATCGTCGTGCGTCGACACGACGACTCCTGCTCCGGCGGCGCGGGCACCCTGAATGATTCCGGCGACCGCCGCCCATGTGCCGCGGTCCTGCCCGACGGTCGGCTCGTCGAGGCACATGACCGGCGGTCCGTGCAGCAGACCGGCGGCAATCGCCAGCCGGCGCGATTCCCCGCCGGAAAGCCGATAGGGATTGCGCTTGAGTAGCCGCTGCAGGCCGAGGATTTCGGCGAGATCGCCGGCACGACGCTGGGCCGCGACATCGCCGCCGGGCCCGCCCAGGGCGTGGGCGGTGGCCAGGAGGCACTCACCGACGGTTCGGCCGACAATGCTCGCCGCCGCGTCCTGGGGCACCCAGGCGATCCGGGCCGCCAGGTCGCGGCTCCGCCAGCGGTGCGGCGCAGGGATGAGCCCGGCGGCGAGCCCCTGGTCGGCCTCGACGGTCCCTGTCGTGGGGGCGAGCAACCCGGTGAGCACGGCGACGAGGCTGGACTTACCCGCCCCGGACGCGCCGCGCAGGGCTAGCACCCGACCGGCCGACACATTGGCGTCCACGCCGTCGAGCGCGAGGGCAGGCGGGTCCGCAGGTCGCCGAGCGCCGGTGAAACGGATGGGGCGTCGGTGCCGCAGCCGCACGTCATGGGCGCGCACCAACCCGCTGCGAGCCCGGACCGCCGGCGCGCCGCCGCCGGTCGGGAAGAGACTCGTGAGCAGCGCAGGCGGGACCTGCACAGGGATCGGCGCCGGCCGACCCGGCACCCAGATGCCCTGCCCGGCAAGCTCGGCCGCGTGCTCTGCAAGGACCCGGCCGGTGTCCCCGTCGGCGATGACGCGGCCGGCGCCGTCGAGGACGACGATCCGGGGAAGGACGTCGACCCACCCGTCGAGACGGTGCTCGACGACGACCAGCGCCATCTGCTCGTCGAGGACGCCTAGCACCGCGCGCCGGACGCGCTCCGCGGCGATCGGGTCGAGCATCGACGTCGGCTCGTCCAGCAGCAGGAGCCGGGGCCGCGCGGCGATGACACCGGCGAGGGCGAGCCGCTGAGCCTCGCCTCCGGAGAGGGTGTCGGTGCGGTGCTGCGGTCCGTACGGGAAGCCGACGTCCAGGAGCGCCGCGCTGACCGCATCGCCGATGAGCTCGCGAGGCATCGCGTCGTTCTCGCACCCGAAGGCGGCGTCCCGACCGACGGTCTCGGCGACCCGGGCGTCCCGCGGGTCCTGCAGCAGCAGGCCCACCGAGGTACCCCCGTCGGTTGCCGGGCGGCCCTCGATGAGCACCTCGCCGGCGAGCTCGCCGTCACCGCTGACCTGCAGCACTCCCGCCAGGGCGCGCAGCAGCGTCGACTTGCCCGACCCTGACGGTCCGACGAGCAGCACACGCTCGCCGGGCGAGATCGCCAGGTCGATGCCGGCGAGCGTGGGTCGTCGACGCCCGCCCGGGGTCCACGTGAGACCCCGGGTCAGGGCCAGCGCGGAGTCGCTCACGTGGCGTCGGGGTCCTCGTCATCCCATCCGCCTGCCGCGAGCCGATGCTCGCGGCCGGGCGGGAAGGAGTCCAGCACACCCGTTGCCGCCAGAGCTCGCGTCACCGCCCACCCACCGACACCAGCGACGAGCGCGCCGGAGACGATCGCGAAACCCAGAGCCAGCAGCTTCCAGCCGAACTCGTACTCGAGCATGTTGGTCCACCACTCGTAACAGATCAACTCCAGAGTCGCCGCGAGGGCACCGCCGAGCATCACCACGCCGACACCGAAGCGGCGCCACCGTAGGATCGCGAGCACCAACTCGACGCCCAGGCCCTGCAACACCGCGGAGACGAACACCGCCGGACCCCACTGGTTGCCGAGCAGCATCTCGACGTTGGCGGCGATGAGCTCGGTGAACAAGGCCGCGCCGGGCCGCCGCACGATGAGGCCGCCCGCGACGGCGGGCAGGAGCCAGACCCCGAGGGTGAGGCTCTGCGCGGGCGGGAAGGCGAGACCTGCGATGACGAACGGGTAGAGGAAGACGTCCCAGCCCCAGAACGCGACACCGAAGGCGACGCCAAGGACCGCGAGGGTGACGAATTCAATACCGCGCCAGGCGGTGACGCGACCGCTGGCGGTGATGTGCCGGTCGGCTCTCGGCCACCCCGGGTGGTTCTCCAGACGTGTCATGCCAATCTCCCTAAGGTCGCCTCCGGATCGCTCCGGAATACCTCGGGGGAAGAGCCGGCCGGTAGGCCGATCCTCGAGACGTCCCGACTCCCTACGCCGGTGCTAACCGGTTCAGGTTCGAGGGTCTGCGGTCTCCCGCACTCTCAGCGCGTGTGCGCTCCCCTGTCGTAATCACCAGACGGTAGCACTGGTGACCCGGCAGCGTACTCCCCTGGAGGCCACCCCGCTCGCCGCGCGCCGAGCGCGCTGGCAGACTCGGGAGGGAGCAGTGCAACCGTCATGACGAGGAGGCCCACATGGGCGACAAGGTGTTCAAGCTGATGGGGACCGGCCTGGCGATCGCCGCCGGCGTCGTTGCCAAGCAGGTAGCGACCGGGGGCTGGAAGCTCGTGATGAACGACGAGCCGCCTGCCAACCCCGAAGACCCGGAGACCGAGATGTGGGAGGCCGTCGCCTGGGCGCTGGCCTCCGGCGCCGTCATCGCGTTGGCGCGGCTCATGATGACCCGCAAGTGGACGCAGTACTACGCCAAGTCGACCGGCGGTGTGCCCGAGAACGCCGACTCGGTCAGCTGAGAACTCCTGCAGCTGAGCCGCCCCATCCCGATCTCAGCTCGGGTCGCCCGTCGGCGGCCCGGGCTGAGTCACCGCTGCGCTGGACGCCCAGTGCGGCCCGCGGCCGTCGACCTCGGCGAAGATGAGCCACGTGCGGGTGCTCTCCACCCCGGGAACAGCCTGGATCTGCTCCAGGACGACATGCCGCAGCGCCGCGTTGTCGGGGGTGCGCACGAGCGCGACGACATCGACTTCGGCCCCGACGAGGGCGACATGCTCGACATACCGGATCTCCCGCAGGTGGGCGCAGACGTCGCGCCACGCGTTCTGCTCGATCGAGACCGTGACATAGGCCGAGGTCCGCAGCCCGGCGCGCTCGGGGTCCAGGCGCGCGGCGAACCCCCGGATGACCCCCTCGCGCAGCAGCCGCTCGACCCGCATGTAGGCGTTGGCCCGGGAGATGTGCAGCCGCTGCGCGAGGCTGCGCATCGAGGCCCGCCCGTCCGCCGACAGCTCGGCGAGGAGCCCGCGGTCGGTGTCGTCGATGGAGCGGTCGCTGACCATCTCGCCCCTTTCGCTAGATGCTCGCCCGGACATCTGGCCGCCACGAGACGGCCTCGCGAACCGATTGTCTCGCGTTCCGCCATAGTGTTGAACCGATCGGCTCGGTGGTCGCACGATCAAGGACACCGCGCCATCCTCGGCGCGGGCGCTGCGGCGCGCTGAGGTGGCCCGAGCGGACGGAGGCCGGGATGACGACACGAGACGAGGCAGCGGTCAAGGGGACGGGCCGCCGACGCGCCGACGCGAAGCAGACGCGCGCCGCCAACGCCAAGGCCGTCGCCGCGGCTGCCCAACATGCCGCGCGACAGGCGGATCAGCACGCTGCGCGCGGGACCGAGCACGAGCCGCCGTTCCAGAGCGGCCTCATTCCGGCACCGGCACCGATCCGCTTCCTCGACGACGAGGGCCAGCGGGTCGACCCCATGACGGCGGACTACACCGCACCCGATGACGAGCTGCTCCTAGAGGCCTACCGCCGCATGGTCATCGGCCGGCGCTTCGACCGGCAGGCCACCGCGCTGACCAAGCAGGGGCGCCTCGCGGTCTACCCCTCCTCCCGCGGCCAAGAGGCGTGCCAGATCGCAACGATGCTCGCGCTGCGCGACACCGACTGGGCGTTCCCGACCTATCGCGAGTCGATGGCGCTGGTCAGCAGGGGCCTGGACCCCGTTGATGTGCTCACCCTGCTACGCGGGGACGCGCACTGCGGCTACGACCCCATGGCGACCCGAACCGCGGCCCAGTGCACGCCCCTGGCGACGCAATTACTGCACGCCACAGGACTGGCCTACGCCCACCGCCGCCGCGGACTCGACACCGTCGCGCTGGCCTTCGTCGGCGACGGCGCGACGAGCGAGGGTGACTTCCACGAGGCGCTGAACTTCGCGGCGGTCTTCAAGGCCCCGGTCGTCTTCGTCGTGCAGAACAACGGCTGGGCCATCAGCGTGCCGCTGAGCAAACAGACCGCAGCGCCGTCCCTGGCCTACAAGGGTGTCGGTTACGGCGTCGTCTGCGAGCAGGTCGACGGCAACGACGCGATGGCGACGCTCGCTGTGCTCACCAAAGCGGTCGACTGGGCACGCTCGGGCAAGGGCCCGGTGCTGCTCGAGCTGCACACCTACCGCATGGAGGCGCACACCAACGCCGACGACGACGGCCGCTACCGGCCCGACAGCGAGGTCGAGGCCTGGGCCGTGCGCGACCCGATCACCCGGCTCGCTGCCTACCTGCGCTCCGTCAACCGGCTCGACGACGCGGCGGTAGAACGAGTGGCCGCCGCGGCGGAGGACTTCGCGGCCCGCGTCCGCAGCCGCATGAACGAGGACGCCGTCGTCGACCCGATGTCGCTTTTCGAGCACGTCTACGCCGAGCCGACCCCGCAACTGCGCGAGCAGCGCGCGATGGTCGCCGCCGAGCTGGCCGCGGGAGCAGAGTCCTGATGGCAACGACTTTCGCCGCCGCGCTCAACCAGGCGATGCGTGACGCGATGACCCTCGACCCCGACGTGCTCGTCTTCGGTGAAGACGTCGGTGTGCTCGGCGGCGTCTTTCGCATCACCGACGGCCTCGCCCGCGACTTCGGGGAGGACCGTTGCTTCGACACCCCGCTCGCCGAGTCTGGCATCGTCGGCTTCGCCATCGGGATGGCGATGGGCGGATTCCGCCCGATCGTCGAGATGCAGTTCGACGCGTTCGCCTACCCGGCCTTCGAACAGATCGCCTCGCACCTGGCCAAGATGCGCAACCGAACCCGCGGATCCGTGTCGCTGCCGATCGTCGTGCGTGTCCCTTACGCGGGCGGCATCGGCGGGGTCGAGCACCACTGCGACTCCTCGGAGGGCTACTACGCACACACCCCGGGGCTGAAGGTCGTATCGCCTTCGACCGTGCAGGACGCCTACACGCTGCTGCGGGCCGCGATCATCGACCCGGATCCGGTCATCTTCCTTGAGCCCAAGCGCCTGTACTGGAGCAAGACCGACGTGGATACGGCGGCCCTGTCGACTCGGCCGATCGAACCACTCGGCCGGGCCTCGATCCTTGTGCCGGGCACCGACGTCACGCTCGTGGCCTACGGTCCGTCGGTGCCGGTTGCGCTCGAAACGGCCACGGCCGCAGCCGCAGACGGCATCTCGTGCGAGGTCCTCGACGTCCGCTCGATCGTGCCCTTCGACGACGATGCCGTGCTGGAGTCGGTGCGCCGGACCGGTCGCTGCGTCGTCATCACCGAGGAGCAGGGTTTCGCGGGCGTGGGCGCCGAGATCGCGGCACGCGTCGCGGAGCGTGCGTTCCACTCGCTCGCGGCGCCGGTGCTGCGGGTGTCGGGGCTCGACATCCCCTACCCGCCACCCAAACTCGAGCACATCCATCTGCCCGGCGTCGACCGCGTCCTGGACGCCATCGACCGGCTGCAGTGGGACGACGAACCGGACCCGCGTTGGTCCAGCGGTGGCACGGGCGGAGTAACGCCATGACGGTCCAACTGTTCCGCCTGCCTGACCTGGGCGAGGGCCTCACGGACGCAGTGGTCGTGCAGTGGTGCGTCGAGGTCGGCGACACGGTAGCGGTCGACGAGGTCGTTGCCCTCGTCGAGACCGCAAAGGCTTCCGTGGATGTCCCATGTCCGTATGGCGGTATCGTCACGGCATTGCACGGGGCACCCGGTGAATCGGTGCAGGTGGGCGCTCCCCTGGTATCGGTCGAGGTCGAGGCCATAGCCGCAGCCGAGAACCACCGCGAAGAGGAGAAGGCTGGCTCCGGCAACGTCCTCATCGGCTACGGCACGAGCGATACCTCCTCGACGCGCCGGCGTCGGTCCGATCGCGGACGCCCCCGCCAGTCCCGCCCTGAGCCTCCCGGCCCGGTGCTCACGGTCGCCTTCGGTGAGCGGGTCGACCAGCCGGAGGCGGATCGCCCGGCGCTCGTCGCCGACGGCTCTGCCGCACCGCGCGCCCCTGT
>JAUNUZ010000062.1:0-890 GCA_030537915.1 Micrococcales bacterium | reverse complement strand
CCTGTCGCCGCAGGCGCGCCCGGAACTCTCGCCACCGACTCCGACGGTCGCGCGATCCGCGTCATCTCACCACTCGTGCGGCGCCTGGCCGCCGAGCGCGGCATCGACCTGAGGGCCGTCATCCCGAGCGCACCCGGCGGCATCATCACGCGTCGGGATGTCGAGAGAGCGCAGCCAGACCCACGGGCGAGCGCCCCGGCCATCGCCGGCTCAGCCACCTCGCTGGGCGAGACGCGCATCCCGCTGACCGGCATGCGCGGCCTCATCGCGGACAAGCTCTCGACGAGCCGACGCCAGATCCCCGACGCGACGACGTGGGTCGACGTCGATGCGAGCGCGCTGTTGGATTTGCGGGCACAGCTCCAGACGGCCGCACCGGACGCGGGCATCGGTCTGCTGGCGCTGCTGGCACGTATCTGCGTGGCCGGACTTTCGCGCTACCCCGAGCTCAACGCCTCGGTCGACATGGAGCGTCGCGAGATCGTTCGTCACGGCGGCGTCAACCTCTCGTTCGCGGCGCAATCGCCGCGTGGGCTGCTCGTGCCGGTCGTGCAGGGCGCCGACGGGCTGACGCTGCGCGAACTCGCCAAGGCCCTGCGGAGACTGACCAACGCTGCCCGAGGCGGCTCATTGTCGACCGCACAGTGCACGGGTGGCACCTTCACGCTCAACAACTACGGCCCTCTGGGCGTCGACGGGTCGACCCCCATCATCAACCACCCCGAAGCCGCGATGCTCGGCGTCGGCCGGATCATCGAGCGCCCCTGGGTCGTCGACGGTCGGCTCGCGGTGCGTCAGGTGGCGCAGCTGTCGTTCACCTTCGACCATCGGGTCGCCGACGGCGGCAGTGCGGGCGGTGGTGTCACGGAGGTGGTGCGGGGTGAACGGCA
>JAUNUZ010000061.1 GCA_030537915.1 Micrococcales bacterium | reverse complement strand
GGACGATCAGGACGTGCTTGCCCTGGTACATCCAATGCTGGCCGATGGCCGAGCCGGTGTAAGGCGCGAGGTACTTGAAGCCCGCCGGGTCGGAGGCAGGGGCCGCGACGATCGTCGTGTACTCCATGGCACCGGCTTCTTCGAGCGTGCCGCGCACACCCGCGATGGTCGAGCCCTTCTGACCGATCGCGACGTAGATGCAGTAGACCTGCTTGTCCGGGTCGCCCGACTCCCAGTTCTGCTTCTGGTTGATGATCGTGTCGATCGCGACCGTCGTCTTGCCGGTCTGACGGTCACCGATGATGAGCTGACGCTGGCCGCGACCGATCGGGATCATCGAGTCGATCGCCTTGATGCCGGTCTGCAGAGGCTCGTGCACGGACTTGCGCATCATGACGTTGGGAGCCTGCAGCTCCAGCTCACGTCGGCCCTCGGAGGCGATCTCGCCGAGGCCGTCGATCGGGTGGCCGAGCGGGTTGACCACCCGGCCCAGGTAGGCGTCGCCGACCGGGACAGACAGGACCTCACCGGTCCGCTTGACAGTTTGGCCCTCCTCCAGACCAGAGAACTCACCGAGGACGACGACGCCGATCTCGTGCACGTCGAGGTTCAACGCAATGCCGCGCGTGCCGTCCTCGAACTGCAGCAGCTCGTTCGTCATGGCCGAGGGCAGCCCCTCGACGTGGGCGATCCCGTCGGCTGCGTCCGACACCCGACCGACCTCTTCGCGAGCCACCGCGTCCGGCTCGTAGGACTGGACGTAGGCGTCCAGCGCGTCCCGGATCTCCTCCGGACGGATCGTCAGCTCCGTCATCGTTGTCTCGTCTCCTCGTCTACGTCTGCGACCGTGCGCCGCGTCGACACTTGTTGATGTGCAGGTCGTGTCGACGCTTTTGCAAGCGTCGGCCACTGGCATGTTCAGTTCTGGACTCAGGAGCCCATCAGGCGGCGGGCCTCATCCAGGCGACGAACGATCGTGCCGTCGACGACCTCGTCACCGATCTGGACTCGGATTCCGCCGATAACCAACGGGTCGAGGACCACGTTGAGCAAGACCGGTGTCGAGTAGATCCGCCCCAGCGCCGCCGCGAGCCGGTCGTGCTGCTCGGCCGTCAACGACGTCGCCACCGTGACGACCGCCGACAACTGCTGCCGGCGACGCTCAGCGACGGCGAGGTAGAACTCGACCGTCTGCGCGAAACGACGGCCACGCGGTGCGGCGACCGCCTGGCGGGCCAGCCGAATCGTCTCCGGGTGGGCCTTGTCCGCGAGCAGCTGCTGAACGACATCCAGTTTGCGCTCGACGGGCAGACGCCGATCGGACAGCGCCTCGCGCAGCGCAGGTGTGCCTGCGACCGTGCGCTCGAAGCGGAACAGCTGCTCCTCCACGTCGTCGGCGCGGCCAGCGGCCTGGGCCATGGCGACCTGCGCCTCGACGGCCGCCTCCTCCAGCGCGGCGGGCAGGTCCTTCTCGTTCGACCAGCGCTGCGCGACGGACTCGGAGACCACCTCGACGGTGGCCAGCTCCGACTTGCCTTCCAGCAGGCGCGCCGCGAGCGCGCGCTTGCCGTCACCGGAGCGAGAGGGGTCACCGAGCGCACGCCGCAGCATATGACTCGAGTCCATCACCGCAACGAAGTTGAACAGGTCGTCTGACAGCCGCGCCCAGTCCGCGCCCGAGTCGAGCGCCGACTGCAACGCGACACGGACGTGAGCCTGCGACCCGCGGGAGACCCCCTGCATCAGTGGGCTCCCTCGCCGTTGCCGGCGACGGCCGCCGAGTGCTCGCCACCGACCGAGGCCGGGCGGATCTCGCCCGCCTCCAGCTCGGCGAGGAAGCGGTCGACTAGACCCTTCTGACGGGTCTCGTCGTGCAACGATTCGCCGACGATGCGGCTCGCCAGGTCGGTCGAGAGACGTCCCACCTCGGAGCGCAACGAGATGAGTGCCTGGTGACGCTCCGCCTCGATCTGCTTCTGTCCGTTCGCCGTGATCCGGTTCGACTCGCTCTGAGCCTGCTCTCGCATCTGCGAGATGATCACGGCGCCCTGCTCCCGCGCGTCCTCCCGGATGCGTGCCGACTCTTCGCGCGCCGCGGCGAGCTGCGTCTGGTACTCGCGCAAGACTGCCTCGGCCTCGCGCTGAGCGTCCTCGGCCTTGCTCATGCCGCCTTCGATGGAGGCCTTGCGCTCGTCATACGCGCTTTCGAGGCTCGGCACGACGTACTTACTGATGACCCAAAGGAAGATCAGGAAGACGACGGTGCCGAAAATGAGCTCAGGCCAGTAGGGCAGGATCGGAATGGCCGTGGCCTCCGGATCCTGCGCCAAGAGCCTGCTTCCGGCGATGTACTGCACAGTGGTCTCCTCGTGCATCGGCCCGGTCGGGTGGGGTCAGAGTCGGATGAAGAAGAGCACTAGGCCGAAGATCGCAAGCGCCTCGGCGAGGGCGAAGCCCAGGATCGCGATCGGGCGCAGCATGTTGCTCGCCTCGGGCTGACGCGCGACACCGTTGATGTAGGCGGCGAAGATTAGACCGACGGCGATGGCCGGACCGATCGCTGCCAGGCCGTACCCGATGAGGGTGACGTCACCAGTCACGTTTTTGCCTCTTTCGTTCTCGTGGTCCGGGCCTCCGTCTGAGGTCCGGATATGCGGGAGTTATTCAGTTGTGAAACCGCCTGCAGGGGCGGAAATCAGTGGTCGTCCGCCAGGGCGCCGCCGATGTAGGAGGCTGCCAGCAGGGTGAACACGAAGGCCTGCAGTGCCTGTACCAGCACCTCGAAGGCCGTCATGAGAATCGCGAGCAGCCACGTGGGGATCGCGACGAGCGCGTATCCGATGTTGCCCGAGGTGAGCAGCTCGAAGCCGCCGATGACGAAGACGACGAGGAGCATGTGGCCGGCGAACATGTTGCCGAAAAGTCGCAGCGCCAGCGTCAACGGGCGAGTGATGAAGAACGTCAGCAGCTCCAGCGGGACGATGAGCGGCAGCAACCAACCCGGGATCCCCTCGGGAATCATCCACGCGATGTACTTGCCCAGGCCGCCCTGCTTCTTGATGCCGATCCAGTGGTAGACCACATAGACGACGAGCGTCAGCCCGATCGGGAATCCCACGCGTGCCATCGTCGGCATCTGAATTCCGGGGACAACGCCGAAGAGATTGGTGAGCAGGATGAACATGAAGAGCGCGAACAGCAGTGGGACGAACTTGAGGAACTCCCGGCCCCCGATGGAGTCCTTAGCGATGTCATTGCGCACGAAGTTGTAGAAGAGCTCCGTGAACCACTGGCCCTTGCTCGGCACGACCGCAGCCCGCCGGGTCGTCAGAACGAGCCAGATGGACAGCACGACCACGGCGATAGTCGCGGTGACCATCGACCGTGTAAGCGCGATCGTCATGTCGCCGATGTGACCAAACGTGATGAGGGGCTGCCAGAAGTCCGAAACCTTGGGCGGGAAGTGACCCTCACCCTCGCCGGCGGCCGCTAGTGCGCTCAGAGATGCACCTAGGGCGATCGGGCTCACAAGATCTCCTTGCATGTCGATGTCGAACTACGAGCTGTCGTGCTGCAGGCTGACGCGCCTATCCCTGGTTGCCCAGGCCGGGCGCCGCCGCCGTGACGCAACGGGCTGGGAACCGCGCACGAACAACCGTGCGCGCCGCTGCAAGCGGGCCCGGGTCGCCCGGTCAAGGCTTACCGTACCGGAGCCAAACGATGTACAAGGACATGGCCATCCCCGCGAGCAGGCCGGTCGGCAGGAGGAACTTCGTGCCGAGCCAGCCGTCGGCCAGCCAACCCAGGGCACCGTAGATGACAGGCCCGGAAATGAGATAAGCGGTAACCATCGGACCGGTGTCATCCTGGCCGCGCGTGTCGACAGTCTCGGCGGTGGGATCGCGCTCGGGCTTCTTGCGTCGGGGCGATATCACGGTCGGCTCCCTGCGGGCGTCGTCGCGGTAGCCGGCTCGAAGACCAGGACTCGCGAGGTGAGGAAACCTGCCACCATACCGACCTGCCACGCCAGCGCCGCCCCGAGCCCACCGATCGCGATCGCGTCCCGGTCCAGTCCCGGCAGGTCCCGCAGCACCAGGACGAGGGCGGTTCCGAGCGTCAACTGTCCGACGTAGACCACGAGCGCGCCCATCAGCGCGCTCGCCGCGGCCCGCGCGTCGGAGCCCAGGACGGCGTGGACGCCGAGAGCACCCGCAACGAAAAGGAGAAGGACCAGGAAAGCGGCGACGCCCGCGTTAAGAGCGGGCACGGGGCCGTCGACCACTGCGAGCACACCGCAGGCCACGAAACCGTAGACAGCAGTGGCAGCCGCACCCGCGAGCAGCATGCGGGCGAAGGGCTCGCGTGTCCGCACGACGCCGATGTCTACCCGCATGGCCCACCTCCTGGCTTCTTCCGGGACCCCTCGTCAGGATGAGCGCCGGGCGCGCCTCTCGTTACGCTTGTGAAGATTATCACAAGCGTGTCACTAGGGGCCGCGAGATGCCTGACCGCTGTGACGTGCGTCCAAGTCCAGCAAACCCTACCGTCGTTCGCTCCGCGTCCTGAGGCGTAGCCAGTCCGGAAGATGGGCGGTGAGGACGAGCGCCAGCAGGGTCGCCACCGCGATCGTTACGACGGGCCATAGCCCGTCGACGAAGGCGAACGAGACGACCCCGAAGGCGACGATCGCCGCCCACAGGTAGAGCAGCAGGACTGCTCGTCGGTGTGTGTGTCCGATGGCGAGCATGCGGTGCTGCAGGTGCTGGGTGTCGGGGTGCCACGGCCGCTGACCGCGCCGGGTCCGGCGCACCACCGCGAGCGTCATGTCGAGCAGCGGGATCGACATGATCGCCAGCGGCAGCACGATCGGCAGGTAGAGGGCTACTTCGGCGTTGCGGCTGACCTGCGCCGACGGGTCGATGTTCCCTACCATCGAGATGGTGGCCGCCGCGAGCAGCAGCCCGAGCAGGAGCGCCCCGGCATCGCCCATGAAGAGGCGCGCCGGGTAGAAATTATGCGGGAGGAAGCCCAAGCACATCCCCAGAGTGGCCGCCGTGATGAACGTCGCCGCCGACATGACATTGGGCGGATCGAAGGTGTAGGAGAGCTGGTAGGCGTAGAGATAGAACGCCAGAGCCGCGATCGCGACGATCCCTGCGGCCAACCCGTCGAGACCGTCGATGAAGTTCACCGCGTTGGTCGTCACGAGGACGATGAGGACCGTTAGCCCGACGAGCACGGGCGCCGGCAGCACGGTGACTCCGAAGAGCGGCAGCGACAACAGCTGCACGCCGAAGAAGGCCATGGCGCCAGCGGCGATGACCTGACCGGCGAGTTTGGTGAGCGCGTCGAGCTCGCGGACGTCATCGACCGCGCCGACGAACGTGATGATCACCGCCCCGATCACGACACCTCGCATCTCGAGGGTCTCGAAGATCTGGGACAGGTGCGGCAAGCGGCTCGCCACGACAACCGAGCCGAGGAAGCCCAGCAGCATCGCGACCCCGCCCAGGCGCGGGATCGGGTGTGAGTGCACGTCGCGGGCGCGCACCGGCGACGCGGCTCCCAGCCGGACGGCGAGCCAGCGGATTCCCGGGGTGAACGCGAAGGTCAGGACCCCTGAGACGATACAGACGAGGAAGTACTCGCGCACCCGATCGCCTCAGCCCACCGGTGGTCGGTGCGGGTCGACGGACGCGGAATCCGACTCCTGCGAGCCCTCGGTGCCGGCGCCCAGCGCCGCGAAGATGTCCTCGTCGCGCAGCCCCCCCCTTCTCAGGACCACGGGCTCGTCCTTCGTGCAGTCCAGGATCGTCGAGGGTGGCTGGCCGTCGCAGGGTCCACCGTCGAGGTAGATGGCCACGTCCTTCCCGAGTTGCTCGCGGGCCTCCTCCACCGTCGTTGCGGCGGGTTGGCCGTGCTTGTTCGCGCTGGTCACGGCCATGGGACCGGTCTGGGCGAGGAGCGCGAGGGCCACCTCTTGATCCGGCATCCGCAGCCCGACGGTGCCATTGGTGTCGCCTAGATCCCACAGCAGCGAGGTCTGCGCGCGCAGCACGAGGGTCAGCGGGCCGGGCCAGAACTCCTCGATGAGACGGCGCGCGTAGGCGGGGACGTCGACCGCCAGACCGTCGACGGTGCGGGGATCGGGCACGAGCACGGCGATCGGGGTGTCCCGGCCGCGCCCCTTGGCTGCAAGCAAGGCCCGCACGGCCGCCGCATCGAAGGCATTCGCTCCCACCCCGTAGACCGTGTCCGTCGGGAGGACGATGAGTTCACCCCGGCGCACGGCGGAGGCCGCGAAGCGCACCGTCTCCTCGATGTCCCCCGCGTCGGTGCAGTCGATGACCGAGCTCATGATCTGGAGTTTACGGGCGCCGTCCGCCGGGTGCCGACCGACCGGCGCTGGGTCGCGCGTCCGTCGATATCGGCCGCTCGTCAGCTGCGCTTGCGTTCAGCAAGTCTCTGCTGCTGCCGCCCTGGTCGAGGAGGCGCCTTCGTCGGCGAGCCCTCCGGAGTCCTGCTCGCCCGCTGTCCGCTCCATGATTTCGCGAGCACGCACTGCGCGCAGTACGCGTGGTCGGCCGGTCAGGTCACGGTGATCGTGGACGTCTTGCCAGGTCGTTGCTGCTCCGTACCCGGACTGCGCCGCGGGCGTTTGGGATAGATCGCGTGGATCTGACGGCTGGAGTCGAGCCCGCAGGTCACCGCCCTGGAGCTCACCGTGCTCCACGAGAAGCACCCCGCCGGGGCGCAGCAGGAGTGCGGCGCGCTCGATGAGTCGCATCGGCAACTCGAGCCCGTCTCCCCCGCCGTAGAGCGCCACGGCCGGGTCGTGGCCGGCCACCTCGGGGTCTATCGGCACGGCGCCGTCGGGAATGTAGGGCGGATTGGTCACGACGACGTCGACTCTCCCGAGAAGGTCGTCGAAGGCCGTCGTCGCGTCGCCTTGGCGCAGGTCGATGTCGAGCCCGAGTCGGTCGGCATTGGCCCGGGCGAAGGCGTGTGCTTGCGCCGACAACTCGACAGCGAAGACGCGCGTCGCTGGTCTCTCATGGGCGACTGACAGCGCGATGGCGCCCGACCCGGTGCACAGGTCGACCAATCGCGCCGGCCCCGAACCGGGGCGCGATGCCGCAGTCGCCGCGCGAAGTGCGTCCAAGGCGAGCAAGGCAAGGTCGACGAGCACCTCGGTCTCAGGGCGCGGGACGAAGACGCCAGGCCCCACCGACAACTCGAGGTGCCGGAAGGCGGCTCGTCCGGTGAGGTGCTGCAGCGGCACCCGCTGGGCGCGTCGCGCTACGAGGTCGTCGAATCCGGTAGGCGTCGGTGCTCCCAAGATGGCCAGCCGCTCGACCTCGCCACAGCCCGAGCGCAGCAGATGGGCGGCCAGGGTGACCGCGTCGGAGCGCCCGTTGTCGATACCGGCGGCCTGCAAGCGCGTGGTCGCCTCGCGAAGCGCGCTCGCCAGGGCGTACCCCGCACGTGGAACCTCAGACATCGGCGATGGCGGCCATGCGCGCCGCTTCGTCGGCGTCGACCGCCGACTGCACGATCTGGTCGAGCTCACCACCGAGCACGATGTCGAGGTTGTAGGCCTTGAAACCTGTCCGATGATCCGCAATCCGGTTCTCCGGGAAGTTGTAGGTGCGGATCCGCTCGCTGCGGTCGACGGTTCGCACCTGCGAGCGCCGGGCGGCCGAGGCTTGCGCCTCCGCCTCCTCGCGGGCCGCCTGCAGGAGCCGGGCGCGAAGCACGCGCAGGGCGGATTCCTTGTTCTGCAGCTGGCTCTTCTCGTTCTGACACGAGACGACGATGCCGGTGGGAAGGTGGGTGATCCGGACCGCGGAGTCCGTCGTGTTGACGGACTGCCCGCCCGGCCCGGAGGAGCGGTAGACATCGATGCGCAGGTCGTTCGGGCCGATCTGGATCTCGTCGGCGTCCTCGACCTCCGGCATGACGAGGACGCCGGCTGCCGACGTATGGATCCGCCCCTGGCTCTCGGTGACGGGCACCCGCTGGACGCGGTGAACGCCGCCCTCGTACTTCAGCCGCGCCCATGGGGCTTCGCCGGGGCCGGGGGTCCCTTTGGCCTTGAGTGCGACCCGGATGTCCTTGTAGCCGCCGAGATCGGACTCCGTGGCGTCGATAACCTGGGTCGACCAGCCGCGTCGCTCGGCGTAGCGCAGATACATGCGCACGAGGTCCCCGGCGAAGAGCGCCGATTCCTCGCCGCCCTCCCCCGCCTTGACCTCGAGGATGACGTCACGGTCGTCGTCGGGATCGCGGGGCAACAGCAGGCGCCGCAACGCTTCGTAGGACTCCTGCAGCTGGGCCGCCAGCACCGGGACCTCGGCAGCGAAGGACTCATCTTGGATCGCCAGTTCCCGGGCCGTGCCCAGGTCCCCCTGAAGTCGCTCGACCTCCCGGAAAGCCGCGACCGTCGGCCCGAGCGTCGAATACCGCTTGTTGACGCGACGCACCGCACCCTGATCGGCGAGGACGGTCGGGTCGGCCAGCTGAGCCTCCAGGGCGGCGTGCTCTTGTGCCAGGGCGCGCGCGGACGCGATGGTGGGGTCGGACTCCGCAGCGGAGTCAGACGGGCGATCGGACATGGCGAGCTCCTGGTGACTGACGGTGGCCGGGAATGCGAAACGCCGACCCGCCTCCCTCTCGGGAATAGTGGGCCGGCGCGCGACGTCGCTACTTGGCAGCAGCCTTCGTGCCGTAGCGCTGCTGGAAACGCGCTACGCGGCCACCGGTGTCGAGGATCTTCTGCTTGCCCGTGTAGAAGGGGTGGCACTGGCTGCACACGTCGGCGCTGATGCGGCCGGAACCCGCGGTGCTACGAGTCTGGAACGTCGAGCCGCAGGTGCAGGTCACTGTGGTGACGTTGTAGTCGGGGTGGATGTTCTTTTGCAACGGGATCTCCTCGAAGTGGGCGAGTTCGCCGGGTCGCAGCCCATGGGGATGAACGGTGACGCTGCGTGAACCGGCGACCAGCCTCCCATTATTCCACCGCGCGGACTTGGGCCCAAACCGTGCCCAAACCCGGACCCGGCTCCGTCAGGTGTTGGCCTTCTGGAATGGCGAGTACGTCGCCCGCTCGGGCTTGTCATGCACGGCGCACCGGCCGCGCTCGGGTGAGGCCGGCAGAATCATCGTGAAGGTCGCACCCCGGCCCTCCGCCGAGGCGACCTCGATGGTTCCCTCATGGCGCGCGACGATGTCGTGGACGATGACCAACCCAAGGCCCGTGCCGGGAATCTGCTCTCTGGAGGCATTGCTCGCACGGAAGAATCGGGTGAACAAGAGCTTGGTCTCGGCGTGGGGGACTCCCATGCCGGTGTCGGCACAGCGGATCTCGACCGACCTGCCGTCGGCGGACGGCCGACAGGACAAGCGCACCGATCCCCCGGAGGGCGTGAACTTCACGGCGTTGGACGCCAGGTTCGACAAGGCGC
>JAUNUZ010000060.1 GCA_030537915.1 Micrococcales bacterium | reverse complement strand
AGGCCGCTGAGGCGTCGCGTGGGCGTCGTGCTGGCAACGGTTGTCGCCCTGGCTGTCTCCCCGCTTCCCGGCGCAGTGTCCGCCGCGGAGCCGGTGCCCGCACGCAACCCAGGAGCACCGGCCGCTTTGGGGGCCGCGCCCACCTCAGCGCGAGCGGTCTGGCTCACGTCGGCGGTGCCCGCGCCCGCCGCGGCTCGTCCACCGGCCCCCCGCTGGGCTGACTACTTCGCGCAGCGGCCTATCTGGCGCAGCCGCTCGTGCTCGCGAGATGTCACCCGAATGGCCGAGCTCATCGCAGACGCCGGCACCCGCACCGTCGTGGAATGCACCCGGGTGCAGACCCCGCTCGCCTGGTCGAACCTCTCGAAGGGCTCCGGCTATCTGCAGATCTCGCGCGTGCGACGCGTCAAGGCGGCGGGCGATACTCGCGCTACCCGGCTCCTCTTGGTCAACCCGGGTGGGCCGGGGGTGACGGCAGACTGGCTTGCGCCGACCGTCGCAGCCCTTGAGCCGGCGGTGCACGCGACGCACGACATCGTCGCGGTCGACCCCCGCGGGACCGGGCCCAGCCTGCCGGCCCCGTGTGCGACCGTGGCTGACAATGTCCGGGACCGTCGCGCACCGTCCAAGGCCGTGATCGGCGCCCAGCAGCGCGCCGTGCAACGGACGGTCGCGCAGTGCGCGGCCCGCTTCGGCCGGGTGCTTCCTCAGCTGAGCACCCTGAACACGATTCGCGATCACGACCTGGTGCGCTCGGTGCTCGGCCATCAGGTCGTGGACTTCTACGGCGTCTCGGCGGGTACGTGGATGGCCGCCCGATACGCCGATCTATTCCCTGCCCGCGTGGGCCGCTTCGTGCTCGACTCCAACACACAGTTCGCTGCGGATTGGCGGACGAGCTTCGCCTTCCAGCCCCAGGGCTTCCAGCGCAGGTTCGAGCGTCAGTTCCTGCCGTGGGCCGCGCGGCGCCACGCCGACTTCGGGATCGGGAGCACCACGACGGCGGTACGCGCGACGTACAACCGTCTGCGATCTGCGGCGGCCGGGGGGCGGCTGCCGGGGATGAGCCCGGCGAACCTCGACGACCTCGTCGTCGAGAAGCTCTACACCGACATCGGATTCGGTGAGCTGGCCGACGAACTAGCCGACCTGCGAGCCCAGGTGCAGGCCAAGCGCCCCGCTGCGGGCACGGGGCGCGCCGCGGTCTCCGCGGGCACGCAGGACACGGTCTTCATGGCGATCCAGTGCAACGACTCGCGGTGGAGCAAAGACCCCGCCTCTTACGTGGCGGAGGGCATGCGGCTCGGCGGACGCTTCCCGCTGCTCGGCTTCTCGTGGGTGACGAGCCCGTGCGCCTATTGGCCCTATGCCCCGGTCGCGACTCCGCGCACGCGGATTGCCAAACGGACGCAACTGCTCATGGTGCAGTCCGAGCTCGACCCTGCCACCCCCTACGAGGGCGCGCTCGCCGCGCATCGCGCTCGTCCCGAGACTGTCCTGGTCTCGGTCCAGGACCAGGGCAACCACGGGGTCTGGCTCGGCGAGAACTCGTGCGTCGAGCAGACCGTCCGCAGCTACCTCACCAAGGGCCGGATGCCCGCCCGCGACCTTGTGTGCGCCGGTCTGCCGTTGCCCGGTGACAGGCTCGCTTATGCCGTGGCGTCGCCGCTGCCCTCCGCGGCTGGAGGTCTCGCGGCCGGCGTGACCCCGGCGCAATCGAAGGCCTCGGCCCCATCCTCGCTGCCCGGTGTCTCGGCCCCGGCGAAGCTCTCCGTGATCGAGCGCGCCATGCGGGCTGAGGCGGACGGCGCGAGTGCGGCGGCGACCGGTGCTGCGGCGAGCGACCCGCGTCTGGATCGGGTGCGCGTAGCGGCGCAGCGTCGCCTCGCGCAGGGAGCGCTCGCGCTGCGCGCAGGGGTTGCAGGCGGTCCTTAGGCGTCTTGCGGCGCAGGGTCGTACGACGTCTGCAGGACAGCGGACAGGTTCGGCACCGACGGCGTAGCTGGGTGGCGCCCGCAGTGGCCTCCGCGCGGTGCGTGACGAGGACAACGGCCAGGACGAGGGCAACTATCCGTTCTACTCCCTGTGCGGCAACGGGTAGCGCGGGGGCGTCGGCGTCGACGAGCAGGCGGGGATCACCCCCGCCACCAACACATCGCGAGGACGGGCCGAGCGCGGGGACGTAGATCTCGCCTCCGCTACGGTCAAGGAAAGGCCGGCTCACGCTCACGACCCCACCGGGGATCGGTGCGTGACGCGAATTCCTCGACAGGAGTGGGTAGATGGACGCAACGAGTTGGAACGAGCGCTACACCGGCAGCGATCTGGTGTGGCCGACCTCGGCGAACCGGTGGGTGGTCTCCGAACTCGAGGGGCACTTCCCCGGCGATGCCCTCGACCTGGGTTGCGGGGAGGGCCGCAACGCCATGTGGCTCGCGGAACAGGGGTGGCGCGTCACCGCTGTGGACTTCGCACAGAACGCGCTGGCCAGGGCACGGGAGCAGGCCGCGAGCACGCTGAGCGCTGAGGATGCCGAGCGGATCACGTGGACGCAGGGGGACGTGCTCACCTTCGAGATGCCCAGCTCGGCCTATGACCTCGTGCTCTCGACCTACGTGCACCTGGAGGACTACGAGCGGCGCGAGATGCTGCGCAACTGCGTGCGCGCGCTGCGGCCGGGCGGGACGCTCCTGGTCGTCGGCCACGACTCGACGAATCTCGCCGACGGAATCGGTGGGCCGCAGCAGGCTTCGATCCTCTTCACGGGCGCCGACATCGAAAAGGACCTGCAGGACCACCTCGGCTCCGGGGCCCTGCAGCTCGAGCGCTCCGGGCGGGCGGCCCGCGAGGTCGCGACCGAGGAGGGGATCGTCGTTGCCTGGGACGCGCTCTTCCGCGCCCGCCGCCGCGCCGAATCGGCCTCGGGCTTCGCGTTCGGCAGCTGAAGGGGGCGACGGGGACCCGCCGGTAGCGACCTTGTCGGTGTCCTCGCGCACAATGAACAGCACAGCATGCGACGGCGCAGGGGCGTCCATGCCAGAGTCGATGCGGGGCGGGCATGCAGCCAGACGAATTCGAGGACGCCGGCGGCGATCGTCGGGGGCGCGCTGCGTCTGTTTACGGTCGGCTCGGCACGCTGACGAGTCAGGCGCGCGAGGTCCGGCAAGCACGTCTGCGCGAGCGACCCAAGCATCCCGTGGAGTGGCACGAGCCCGCCCTCGGCGCCCCGGACGCGGCGGCCACCGCGTCCGGTCGCACGGTCCCGGACTCCATGCGGGAGGCGGCGGCCTGGAGCTGGCGCTTCCTTGTCATCGGGGCCGTCGCCTACGTGCTCCTGCGGGTGCTCGCAATGATGCCCATCGTCACGATTCCCTTCGTCGTCGCGCTGCTTCTCACGACGGTTCTCGCACCCGTGCAGCGGTGGTTGCGCGATCGGGTCGGGGTGCCGCACTCGCTCGCGGCGTTCCTGGCGCTCTTGGTCGGGGTCGGGGTCATCGGCCTCATCAGCGGCTTCATCGGCACCCAGGTGCGCACGAACGCGCCACGCCTGGCCGAGCAGGTGAGCGCGATGGTCGATGTCGCCGCGACGTGGTTCCAGCGTGGGCCGTTGCAGCTCAGTGATGCCCAGGTCGAGCAGTACAGCCAGGAGCTCCAGCGGGCATTTGCGGCCAACCAGGAGCGGCTCGTCAGCGGCGCTTTGACAACGCTCTCGGCGCTGACGCACCTGCTGGCCGGGACTCTGCTGCTGCTGCTCGCGACCTTCTTCCTGCTGCGCGACGGCGACCGCATCTGGTCCTGGGCGCTGTCGCTACTGCCCGTCTATTCGCGCGCGCGGCTCGATGCGGTCGGCCGGTTCGGCTGGCGAACCCTGGGGGGGTTCATGCGCGGGCAGTCGATCATCGCTCTGCTGCACGCGATAACGGTCTTTGTCGTGCTCGTCATCCTGCGGGTGCCGATGGCGACGGCGCTGTCCGTGCTGATCTTCATCGGCTCCTACATCCCGATCCTCGGCATGACGGTGACGGGCACCCTGTGTGTTGTCGTCACCCTCATCGAGCACGGCCCGGCTGCCGCTATCGTCGTGGCGATCACGATCATCGTGCTCATTCAGGTCGAGGCGCACCTGCTGCAGCCGCTCATCATGGCCCGGACCGTCGAGGTGCACCCGCTCGGCGTCGCGATGGCGGTGCTCGCCGGCACGACGTTCGGTGGGATCGCCGGAGCGCTGTTCGCGGTGCCCATCGTCGCGTTCGGCAACGCGACGATCCGCGCGGCGCACATGCCCTTGCGACGAGATAGCCACGGCCATTCCGTCATCGAAGAGGCGTCTGGCGACCGCGGTCATGCCCACCTCGATGGGGAGTCTGCGGGTGTGGATGGTCCCGCTGACCAGCCGCCTGACGGGTCTGCGCACGGGCCGGATGGCGCGCCCGAGGACGTCGGGCCCGAGTTGCCGAACGGGCAGGCGCGCCCGGCGCGCGGGTCGTGAGCAGTGGTTCTCAGCCGTGTCCGGCGTGCTCGGAGTCCGTGGCGGGGCGGACGACAAGCCGGGTCCAGGCCCCGACGTAGATCCGATCATCCGCATCGACCTCGACGCGCGAGGTGATCGGATCGGCCGGCAGGGGGCCGCTGGCCGGGCCGACGAAGGTGCCGTTGGAGGAGTCGAGATCCTCCACCCACCAGCGGTGACCGTCGGTGGACAGGATGGCCTGGCGACGACTCACGCCGGTGTCGGTGCCGACGTCGATGTCGGGGCGGATGCTGCGGCTCGCCGATGGCCGGCCGACGAGGGCCCCATCGCGCAGGGGCACGATCTCCGGCACCCCGGGTGACGGGCACGGTTCGGAGCTGTCCTGCACGGCATACCAATCCGGATCGATCCAAATCTCGGTGACCCAATCCTTGGCCGTCTGGCGGGACGGGGGTCGGTAGGCAGCGGTCTTGCCCGAGCGGGTCGGTGCAGCCGTATCGGGGAGCGGCTCGACCTCGGCCGCGGGCCACTGCCCGATAGCTGGCTGGTCGGTGAGCGTTGGCTGCTCAGTGGGCGGTCCGGGAGACACAGGGCTTGCAGCGGACGCCCCCTCATCGGCCGCTGCCCCGCCCTCCTCGGCGCTGTCGTCCTCGGTTTTGGACCCCTCGGCCCGGGGCTCTTGGGTGTCCGCGTCTTCGTTCTTAACGGCTTCCTCGGTGGCTTCGTTCTCTGTGGTTTCGTTCTGGGCGGCCGCGGTCTTGGCCACAGCGCCGACCCGAGTCTGCGGCCCGTCGCTGACGGGTTCGGCGTGTTCGGCCGCACGGGACATCGCGACCTGCGGGGCATCCAGGTCCGAGCCCGTGGGCTCCACGGGCGTCAGATAGGACCCGTCCGCGAGGGCGATGGGTCGAGGCATGACGCCGGTCGTGAAGTCGTAGCCGCACGCCTCGCAGAAGAGCGCATCGGCGACGTTCACGGTGCCGCAGTTCGGGCAACGCTGGGCGGTCGAACCGGGTGACCCCGCCGATCCGGGCAGTGGCGGTGCGGTCTTGGAGCCGGGGGGCAGGCCGACGTCGGCCACCGGCGCGGCCGGCGGGAGAGCTGAGGTCAGCGAGGGGCCGCCTGCTGCCGCACTCATCGGGCTACCGCAGATGTCGCAGTAGTCGGTGCTTGCCGACGGGTGTCCTTGCGGGCAGATCGAGCTCACTTGCGCACCCGGGTCGTCTTGGTCGAGGCGGTGTCGAGTGCCATCTCGTCCAGCCGATCGACGCCTCGACGCAGGCGCACGCTGCCTGTCGCGGCGTCGTCGATGTCGACGACCCGTCGCAGCCGGTTGGTCGCCCCCTCATCGCCGGTCTCGACGGCCAGCTGGACGGCGCGCCCCAGCTTCGAGGTGGCCGTTATGTCGTCGCCGACAGCCTTGGCGGCCAGGCCCTGCTGGATCGCCGAGGCAAGCTCCGTCTGACCCGTGTAGTGCGCGACTTCGGGATTGATCCGGGCCGTCAGAGTGTCATCCGCCGACCACTTCGCCTTGACGAGTCCCTGCGCGACGACCTCGTCGCCGACCGCCAGTTGCACCCGCGCCGCGAGCTGCTCGGCACCGACCGACTTCGCGGGTAGCCGCACCGCGACATGGAAGTCCCGGGACTCATCGCCCCACGAACCGGTCGGGTAGCTACCCGTCAGCGCGTTGAACTGCTGGCGCCGGTTCGTCATGTCCTCCAGTGTCGGGGCGACCTGGCGGACGAAGAGGACCTCGGCCCCCTGTGGCGCCCAGACGCGCAGGGACGCCGAGGCGATGCCGCGGCCCATCGAGGTCCGCATGAGGGATTCGAATTCGAGTGCCATGTCCTCGCGACGAGGGATGAGATCGACGGTGCCGAGCAGAGCCTGAGAGATGCGGCGGACCTCCTCGACCTGCCACGCGGCGCCGAGGCCGCGACAGTCGGCCTGGAATCTGCCCCGCACCGTCGCGATCGCTTGCGATAGCTGTTGGGGGGTCTCGTGCTGGTTCTCGCCGTCGGTGAGCAGGATGACGTGTCGCTGGGTCAGCGACGGGACGGTGTCGAAGAGCTGCGCTGCCGCGAGGAGCCACGTGCCCATGGCAGTGCCGCCGTCGGCATACAGCCTGTTCAACGACGCCTTGGCCGCGGCGCGGGTCGAGGGGTCCATGCGGACCATTGCGGCGGAGTAGCCGTCTGGGAAGCAGAGCCGGGCCTGATGGTTGCCCGCGATGACGGCGAACCACACGCCGTCGAGGATCTGGTCCAGGGCCGCCCCCGCGGCATACTGCGCTGCGGCCACTCCGGCTTCCTCCATGGATCCGGAGGTGTCGACGACGATGATCTCGCCGGCGTCCCCCGCCTCGCTCTGGCCGGCGCCACCGGCGCCTCGGCACGTGACGGTGACGATGGCGTGGACGTCGGTCCCGGCGTCGGGCAGGAACTCGTTCTGGTAGACGGCTGCGGTGAATTCGGCCATCAGCGCGCTCCTTCCGACAGGTCCTCAGGTTGGGCGCGAGTGCCCTCGGTGGCGGTGCTCGCGTCGGTGCTGCTCTGCGTGCCCTGGCCGTCGATCCGTGCGAGCGCGACCGTGACATTGTCGCGGCCTCCCTGGGCGTTGGCCCACTCGGCGAGGCGCCGAGCGAGTGCGAGAGGCAGCGGGTCACCCCCGAGCGTCGGGGCGATCTCGTCGACGACGCGACGGATCGCGGTCGGGTCGGAGGCGTAGTTCCACAGCCCGTCGCTGCACAGCATGAGCCAGCCGGGGGCGTCCAGGTCGACGGTCGTCTTGGCGGGCGTGTGATCGGGGGCGTCAGTGCCCAGCCATCGGGTGATGGAGTGTGCCTGGGGCGCCGCTTCGGCCACCTCGCGGCTTATCCCCACCGCGATCTGCTCCTCCGACCACGAGTCGTCTCGGGTCAGCAGCCGGGCGGGTCCCTCGTCGGGCAGCCAATAGCCGCGAGAGTCCCCGACCGAACCGACGACCGCCGTCGTGCCGTCGATGACCGCGGCGACGAATGTGCAGGCCGGGTCGGACAGGTGGACGATCCCGGTGTCCTCCCGGTCCTCTGGGGTCTCGGGACCGAGCGTGACGCCGAGCACCGCTTCGTTGGCGGCGTCGGCGGCGGCGTCCAGACGGCTGCCCAGCGCCCCGACGAGAGCCGACGCGACCCCGGCCAGCCCCCGCGAACGCGTCGAGGTGAGCAGGGCCAGGGCGGCTTCGGCGGCGGCTTGGCTCGCGCGGCCGGAGCGCCGGGAGGTGCTCACACCGTCGCACACGACGATGGCGGCGCGGCGCGGGCTTGCCGGCTCGGCGTGCAGGGCGAGTGCATCCTCGTTGCTCACGTGGCGGATGCCACGGTCGCAGACCCCGCCGACCCAGGCCCTCGAGCCATCGCCGGGCTCTGGAGCGCTCTGCTCGTAGTGGTGGCGGGGGTTCGGCTGGCGTGCCCCACACTGCTCGCAATAGCCGTCCGCCCCGAAGCGTCCACCGCAGTCCGTGCACGGGGGCAGACTCGGCGCCACCGGCGGTGGGGGCAGCGCGGGAGTGGAGGCGGGCGGTGCCCCCAGCACGAGCATGCCGGGGGCGGGCGCAGCGGCCTCGAGTGCGCCCCTCTCCGTCATCTCAGCCTCGACTGCCTCGGCCTCGCGTTCCTGAAGCGTCGCCGCGCTTGCCGCTTCCTCCGCCTTCGACACCGGCACTTGGGAACCGCCCGGCGGTATGGCGGCGGGATCGATGGTCGGCTCGGTCATGTCAGGCTCCATGGGCGCACCTCGTTGGCCTTGTCGACGAGCGCGGCGCGTTCGCCGGGCTCGGTGGTGAGAGCGGCAAGCCCCCGGTAGGCGTCCTCCATGGCGACCCGCAGCCGCCGGGGCGTCGCTGCTAATCCGCCGATCGTCGTGCCGCGCGGCGGCGGATTCGCAGCGACCTCCGCGAGCGCCTGCTCCAGCACGCGCACCCGGAAGGAGGCCCGCTGGATGGGGGCAGCGTCTAGTCGATCGCCGTCGCGAAGCGCCTGGTCGTAGGCGGGCAGCCCGCCGCCCTGGTGGACGGACAGCTCGGCGCGCAGCCAGCGTGCGCGACCGAAGGCCGCGCTGGCCGGCGCTACGAGATCCAACGCCGTGATCGCACCACGACCGTCACCTCGAGAAGAGCGCAACCGCGCCAGTCCGAAGGCGGCCGCCGTCGTGTACGCGCTGTCGGTGCGCAGGCAGGTGAGGTAGTCAGCCTCGGCCTTGTCGGCCGCCCCCGCCAGCTCGTAGGTCAGTCCGAGTGCGAGGCGGGGCGCCAACTCCCCGGGGATCTGCTCGTGCACCGTGGTAAAAGCCGCCTGGGCACGCGCGGTGTCGTCGCGGGCCAAGGCGTCGATGCCGAGCACCCACAGGGCTCGCCAATCCCACGGATCCTGGGTGAGTAGGGCATCTGTGGAGGTTGAGACGTCCGCGTGCCGTCCGGCGTAGAGCGCGGTCCGGGCCCGTTCCAGGAGCACCTCGGCGGACTGCTCGGGCGCCGACGCGAGCTCCTTGTCGCGCCGCTGCGGTTCGAGCTCACGCAGAGCCTGCAGCCAGCCGAGCATCGGGTCGTGCTCGTCGACCCGCAGCGCGGGCAGCTCCCACCAGCCGAGGGAGTCGCCGGTAACGACCGGTGCCTCGAAGAGCGAGCTGGGAATCGTCTGGCTCGCTGCGCCGCCACCGCGCCGATCGGCGACGACCTGGCGCAGGACGCCGTAGAGCTGGATCCGCAGCTCCTCGATCGTCTGGAAACGGTCGGCGGGGTCCAGAGCGCACGCCTTGGCCACGAGTCGGTAGAAGGACTCGTGCTGCTCGAACGCCGGCATCGTAGAGAGCGGCGGCAGCGACGTCGCGTATCGCGTCTGGTAACCGCGGAACTCGGTCGTCAGCACTGCCAGCGTCCGCCCGATCGTGTAGATGTCCGACGAGATCGCCGAGGTCGATGAGCTTGACCGAATCACCGACCTGGATGAGGTTGTCGGGTTTGAAGTCGCAGTAGAGGAGCCCGAGGTCGTGCAGGTAGGCGAACGCGGGGAGGATCTCCAGCACGAAGGCCAGCGCGTGCTCGACCG
>JAUNUZ010000059.1:3050-9600 GCA_030537915.1 Micrococcales bacterium | reverse complement strand
AGATCCGCAGCAGTTCCAGCGGCCCCTCGAGGTCCTGCCCCAGCGTCACCGCGGGCAACTCCACGTAACCATCCTTGCGCTCCTGACCGATACCGATGTTGGCCATGAGTCCATTGCACAGGCACTTGCGCCCCACCGTGTCCTCGATGGAGCCGCCCTTCCGGACGTAGGCATCCTCCGGCTCGGAGGCGCATCGGTACCCCAGCGTGCCGTTGGCCCGCTCGTAGGGCGTACGAAGGTAGGACAGGTCGCACAGCCGCGGCCGCGCCTCGTAGACCTCGGGCTGTGACATCGTTCCTGGCAGCCTGGCCACCTTGAAGGGGAAGCCCGTCGGGGAGGCGCGCGGGTCGTTGCGTACAGTCAGGGTGCCTTGGGCCAGTCGGCTCATGAGCTGTTCGCGCACGGCCGGAGCCAGCCCCGAGTCGCTCGACAACGCGAAGAGCGTGCCGCACTGGACCCCGGTAGCGCCTTGGGCGAGAGCCTGGGCGACCTTGTCCGGTGAGCTGTAGGCCCCAGCCAGCCAAAAGGGCAGACCCAACGCGGCAATCTTGGCCAGGTCGGGCATATCACGGGGGCCGTAGAGCGGCTCGCCGTCCTCGTCGAGCTGCATCTTGCCTCGCGGCGGAGCGCTGTGGCCGCCGGCCGGGGGCCCCTCGACGACAAAGCCGTCGGGGCGAATCTCCTCGTCGCGATAGAGATAGGTGGCCAACGAGTGCAGGGAGACGATAGCGACGAACTTGGGGCGCGTCATCGGTGGCAGCGCATCGCCCATGACATCGACGGGATCGGTGGGAGAGGTGTACTGACGCGTGCCGCCGGCGACGTCGATGGTCACGGCGCCAGCGCGTCCGGCTGCGAAATTGGTGAGCAGCCTGGGCATCTCGCGCGGGATGCCGGCCCCCATGAGCACATAGTCGACGCCGGCGAGCATTGCCCCCAACGTCGCGGTCGGCGTGCCCATCTGGATCTTCTCCAAGAAGTTGACGCCGATCGGCCCGTCGTGGCCCTCCTTGGCGAGCCACACTTCGACGAAGTTGCCTAACACGCACAGCTCGACGGCAGCGCGGCTCGGCTCGATGGTCAGCGTCGGGTTGGGCCGATAGGGCACCCCCTGACGGCCCCCTTCGCGCAGGTAGCGGTCGAGCACACGCCCGGCCATCCCCTGGCACGGGAAGTGGGCAAGCGCCCGGCGGGCGTGTCCGCCGACGTCGCCGTCCTGAAGGTGACGGGCCAGCACCGCGTCGAGCGCAGTGCCCGAGACGACCCCCAGGTGACCGGCCTTGGCTACCTCGGCGGCCATCCACCAGGACGAGACGGCAACACCCATGCCGCCTTGGATGACGACGGGTGGACCCGCATAGCTCGCAGTCACTCCGACACCTCCGGGAGCAGGGACAACAGACAGGACAACTGAACGCAACTTACGCAAGCGTAGGTTAACGCTACCGGCTCGGCGAGCCCACCGCATCCATGGGTTCCCCGGCGTCTCGTCACGGCACCCGTCTACCCTCTGCTGGGCAGCGCGGCGAGGCGGGGCAGCCACGCACGACCCACAGACTTCTGGCCCCGTCCTGTGACGTAAACTTAGCTGGGCGAATCCTCCCTTGTGACTTTTTTCACATGCAACGGCGTGCGCAAACGCATGCTTAGGCCTTGCCCTGCCCCCTCCCCTGCTGTGAGGCTAGGAACAACACAAACGTCGGCGGCGTTATACCGCCACGAAGTAGAAGTCCACCGCGTCTCGCTCGCGGGTGAAACCGAGTCCGTCGATCGCGTCGGCTCCTCGGTGAGCCCACGTCAGAGACGCGGTTCCGCGGGGGTGGCAATGAAGCGACCGCATCGCCTGAGTACCGAAACCATCGGCGCGCAGTCGAAGGGCGCGGGCGAAGCACGTAAACGCAGCAACACACCGGCCCGGACCCGGCCGACCGGCGGACCCCGAAGCAAGGAGCACCCTCACATGGACTGGCGCAGCCGCGCTGCATGCTTGGAAGAAGACCCTGAGCTCTTCTTCCCGATCGGCAACACGGGACCGGCCCTCCTCCAGATCGAGGAAGCCAAGGCGGTCTGTCGACGCTGCGAGGTCCAGGAGGTCTGCCTGCGCTGGGCGTTGGAGTCAGGCCAGGACGCCGGCGTATGGGGCGGACTGTCCGAGGACGAGCGTCGCGCCCTGAAGCGACGCAACGCGCGCGCTCGTCGGGCCGGCTGAGCCGCCCCGGCGCGTCCGGCTGCCCGACGCACGACCGACCAGGCAGGGCCACCACCTCAGACGTGGCGCCCTGCCTGTCGTGGGTTCCGCGTCTCAGGCGTCGGGTTCGTCGTCCTCGCGGTGGTGGCTGCGCGACCTCCGCAGTCGGGCCGTGAAGCGGACCCGCGTCCCACGCGGCTTCGCGTCCGACCACGTGATGGACCCGCGCAGGTCCTCGACCAGCGCCTGAACGCTCTGGGTGCCCACTCCGGAGCTGCCAGGCCGGAATCCGGGCGGCAGGCCCGCGCCGTCGTCGGTGACCGCGACGACGAGGCGCCGCTCCTGATCCCGCTGTGCGTCGACTACGACTCGTCCCCCGGCCTGCGCGAGACCATGCTCAGCCGCGTTCTGCACGAGTTCGGCGAGGATCATGGCCAGGGAGGTCGCGTCCTCGGCGCCGACCCGACCGAAGCCACCCGTCAGCTCCCACTGCACGGCTGGACCGTCCGTCGCTACCTCGACCACCGCGGTGAGCGTGCGGGTGAGGACCTCGTCGAAATCGACATCCTCGTCGAGCGTCTGGCTCAGCGTCTCGTGCACGAGCGCGATCGTGGCGACCCGGCGCCCCGCCTCCTGCAGCGCCGCCTTCGCCTGCTCATCGGTTCCCCGGCGCGACTGCAGCCGCAGTAGGGCAGCCACCGTCTGCAGGTTGTTCTTCACGCGGTGGTGGATCTCGCGAATCGTGGCGTCCTTAGTCATAAGCTCGCGCTCGCGACGGCGCAACTCGGAGACGTCCCGGAGCAGGATGAGGGCGCCGACCCGGTCCGGGCCGTCCGTGAGCGGAATCGCGCGCAGGCTGAGGCTGGTGCCCCGCGCATCGACCTCGCTGCGCCACGGCGCCCGTCCGGTGACGACGAGTACAAGGCTCTCGTCGAGCGCCGTGTGGTCCTCGAGCAGATCCGTGATGATCCGGCTCAGAATCTCGTCGACCACGTCACCGGGATGCCCGAGCCTATGCAGTGCCGAGATGGCGTTGGGGCTGGCGTAGGTGACACATCCCTCGACGTCGAGACAGAGAACCCCGTCACCCACGCGTGGCGCGCCACGGCGCTGGCCGGTCGGCGCCCCGATCGTGGGGAACCCCCCGGTGGCGATCATCTTCGCGAGTTGCTCAGCGAGGTCGAGGTAGGTGAGTTCGAGGCGGCTGGGCAGCCTGTTGAAGGCGGTGTTCGTGTGCCGAGTCAGGACCGCGATGACCCGCCCGGCGCGCATGACCGGGATCGCCTCCTGCCGGACCGATACCTCCGCATTCCAGTGCGAGTCCTGATCCTTGACGATCCGTTGCTGGGCGACGCAGGTCTCGAGCAGCACGCGCCGGTCCGGCCCGGCCGAAGAACCGACGATGTCGTCGAAGAAGACGAGCGGCCCCGTGTTGGGGCGGACGTGATTCGCCACGACCCAGGCCCGGTCCGCCGCCGTGACGTCGTCGACCCGGACCCAGAGGACGAGATCGGAGAACCCCAGGTCGGAGACGAGTTGCCAGTCCCCGACGAGCAGGTGCAGCCACTCGATGTCCTCCGGGCCCAGATACCGGGCGCGCTTCAAGACGTCGTAGAGAGTGGGCACATCTGGCAGCGTAGCCAGTCGTGCGTCGCAGCCCGGCCGGCAGCGCTGCGACGCACGATCGTGGACGGACCGGCTATGTTGTGGCGCTACCGGCCCGCACGATGCTGCGCAGGCTGCGCAGGGCGACCGACAGAGGCGCGAGCCCTGGATCACTGAGGGAGTCGATCCCGCTGAGAGCGTTTCGAGTCCGCTCCAACGACGCCGAATTCCCCTGCACCCAGCGCTCGAGCCGCGTCGAGGAGTCGTCCTGCGAATCGGTCGCTTCCAGCACGGACCGGGTCAACGAGTCGAGCACCGAGTAGAGGTCGTCTCGCATCGCGCCCCGAGCCAAGGCATCCCAGCGATTCTCGCGCGAGAGCCCGGCCACCCGGAAGAGCAGGCTGTCGATCTCGAAGTGCTCCGACACCGCGAAGTACATCGAGGTGATCTCGTCGAGGTCGCGCCCGGTCTCGGCGGCGATCTCGACGATGTCCAGGCAGGAGTAGGTGTCGAGCAGCGACGCGACGCGCAGCGCCAGCTCACGTGGGAAGCCTTCATCCTGCAGCCGCTGCGCCTGGCGTTCCAACCGGACGAGCTCGCCGCCGACGAGCAGCTCCGACATCCGTTTGCGAGTAGCGGTGATGTGCGGGCCGAAGCGTTCGATCTCGGCCGCGACGTCAAGGCTGGAGGGTCGGTTCTGCAAGAACCAGCGGACGCTGCGGTCAAGCAGTCGCCGGAACTCCAGATAGGACGCGGTCTGCGCGGCCGTGGGCACGACGTTGTCGAGGGCTTCGACGTCGTCGACGAAGGAGGGCAGGCCGAAGCACTCTCGTGCGACGACGAAAGCCCGGGCCACCTGGTCGCTGGAGGCACCCGTCTCCTCCATCGCCCGGTAGACGAACGTGATCCCGCCCCGGTTGATGAGGGAGTTCGCCACCGAGTTGACGACGATCTCCCGGTGCAGGGGGTGCTTGCCCAGTTCGTCGGGGTAGCCCTCGCGCACCGGCGCAGGGAAGTAGCGCTCGAGCGTGCTGTGGAACCACGCCTCGTCCGGGAGGCTACTCTCCATCAGATCGGCCTTGAGAGCTAGCTTGGCGTAGGCGACGAGCACCGAGAACTCCGGCGACGTCAGACCGCGTCCTTGCGCCGCCCGCTCCTCGAGTGTCGCGTCGTCGGGAAGGAACTCCAGAGCCCGATCGAGCTCTCCGCGCTGGGTCAACCAGTCCATGAATCGGCGGTGGACGCCGAGCATCTGGTGCTCCTGGGCGCGTGCGTTTCCGAGCAGGACGTTCTGCTCATAGTTGTCGCGCAGAACCGCCAGTCCCACGTCCTGAGTCATCTCGACGAGCAGCTCGTTGCGCTGCTTGAGCGTGAGGTCATCTTGGCGCAAGAGTCCGGTCAGCAAGATCTTGATGTTGACCTCGTGGTCGGAGGTATCGACGCCGGCTGAGTTGTCGATGGCGTCGGTGTTGATCCGGACCCCGGCTAGGGCCGCTTCGATGCGCCCGAGCTGACTGCAGCCGAGGTTACCGCCCTCGCCGACGACCTGGGCCCGCAGCTGTTCACCGTCGACTCGGATCGCGTCGTTGGCGCGGTCGCCGATCTGGGGGTTGCTCTCTGAGGAGGCCTTGACATACGTGCCGATACCGCCGTTCCACAACAGGTCGACGGGAGCCTGCAGCACGCCTCGCATGAGCTCGGCCGGGGTGAGCGATTCGAGATCGTCGGCAAGGCCAAGCGCCCCCCGGATCTGGTCCGTGAGCCGGATCGACTTGGCGGTGCGCGCGAAGACCCCGCCGCCCTCGCTGATGAGCGTCGTGTCGTAGTCCGCCCAGGAGCTGCGCGGCAGGTCGAAGAGGCGTCGCCGCTCGGTATACGAGCAGGCCGCCTCGGGATCGGGGTCGATGAAGATGTGCCGGTGGTCGAAGGCCGCAACAAGGCGGATGTGCTCCGATAGCAGCATCCCGTTGCCGAAGACGTCACCGCTCATATCGCCCACGCCGACAACGGTGAAGTCCTGGGTCTGGGTGTCATGGCCGATCTCGCGGAAGTGTCGCTTGACCGACTCCCACGCGCCACGGGCGGTGATGCCCATGCCCTTGTGGTCGTACCCGGCGCTACCCCCGGAAGCGAACGCGTCATCGAGCCAGAAGCCGTACTCGCGAGCCACCCCATTGGCGATGTCGGAGAAACTCGCGGTGCCCTTGTCGGCAGCGACGACGAGGTAGGGATCGTCCTCGTCGTGGCGCACGACGCGTGGCGGAGGCACGATCTGCCCCGCGACGCGGTTATCGGTCACGTCGAGCAAGGCCGAGATGAAGAGCTTGTAGGCGGCGATCCCCTCAGCCATCCAGGCGTCGCGGTCGCTGGGGTCGGGCAGTTGCTTGGCAATGAAGCCGCCCTTGCTGCCGGTGGGCACGATGACGGCGTTCTTGACCATCTGGGCCTTGACGAGGCCGAGCACCTCGGTGCGGAAGTCCTCGCGCCGGTCGCTCCAGCGCAGCCCGCCACGAGCAACGTGGCCGAAGCGCAGATGCACGCCCTCGACTCGCGGCCCGAAGACCCAGATCTCGAATTTCGGCTTGGGGCTAGGCAACCCGGGGATCAGGGTGGGGTCGAGCTTGAGGCACACGGTCGGCTTGGTCGGCGCCCCGTCCGCTCCCTCTTGATAAAAGTTGGTGCGTAGCGTGGCGCGGATGACCCAGAGGAATGAGCGAAGGATACGGTCCTCGTCGAGGCTGCTCACATCGTCCAGGG
>JAUNUZ010000059.1:0-3040 GCA_030537915.1 Micrococcales bacterium | reverse complement strand
CCTCCGCGGGGTCAGGCACGGCGGACAGCACCATGGCGCGCGTCTCCTCGTCGGCGGCCCGGGCGTGATCCTCATCAGCGTCGACGAAGCGATCGGGGTCGAAGCGCGCCTCGAAGAGCTCGACCAGCAGTTGCGCGATGTGCCCATTGCCGCGCAGCGTCGACTCGAAATAGGCCTGGCTGAAGGTGGTGCCGGTCTGACGCAGGTATTTGGCGACCGTGCGCAGAATGACGATCTGGCGCCACGTCAGCCCGGCCGATAGGACGAGCGCGTTGAATCCGTCGGATTCGGCCAGCCCCTCCCAGACGGATTCGAAGGCCTCCTGGAACGCCGTGCGCATGCCGTCCGTCCCCCGGGTCCAGCTCTCCTCGTCGCTCGCGCGCAGGCCGAAGTCATAGATGTGCACCGGGATTCCGTCGTGGCGGCGCAACTCATAAGGGCGTTCGTCGGTGACGACGACGCCCATGTCGGTGAAATAGGGCAGGACTTTTGAGAGCGAGACCGAGCCACGCCGGTAGAACTTGAGTCGCCTCTCCCCCTCGGGTGCGCCCGGCGAGTGATAGAGGTTGAGCCGGAAGTCCCCTTCGGCGTCGAGTTGCTCGACCAAATGCAGGTCGGAGACCGCGACGCGGGCGTGGAAGTCCTCCTTGTAGGCCTCCGGGAAGGCGCGCGCGTAGGTGCCGAGCAGCCGGGCACCGTGCTCCTCGCCGTATTCGGCGCGCGTCGCCTCAGACAGATCCTCGTCCCAGGTCCGCGTCGCCGCGACGAGCCGACGTTCCAGGTCGGGCACGTCGACGTCAGGCAGCGTCTGACCGGCTCGCACCCGCACAACGAAGTGAAGCCGGGCCAGGCTCGACTCCGAGACGCGCGTGGTGTACTCGACGCTCGCACCGTGGAACGCCTCGGACAGCAGCCCCTCCATCCGCAGCCGGACAGCGGTGTTGTAGCGGTCGCGAGGTAGATAGACCAGGCAGGACATGAAGCGGCCGTAGGCGTCCTTGCGCAGAAAGAGTCGGGTCCTGCGACGCTCGGCGAGATGCACGACGGCCTTGGCCGTCTCGGTGAGGTGGTCGGCGCCGGCCTGGAAGAGCTCGTCACGCGGATAGGTCTCCAGGACACCGAGCAGGTCCTTGGCGAGGTGGCTGTCGTGGGCAAAACGGGAGGTCTTGATGACCGCGTCGACCTTGGCGCTGAGGAAGGGGACCTGGGAGACCGAGGAGGTGTAGGCGCTGGAGGTGAAGAGCCCGAGGAAACGCCGCTCGCCGGTCACATCGCCAGCCTCGTCGAAGGCCTTGATCCCGATGTAATCGAGATAGACCGAGCGGTGCACCGGGGAGCGCGAGTTCGCCTTCGTGATGATGCACAAATGCTTCTCTCGGGCCTTGGCGGCCACGGCCGGAGGCAACCGCGTCGCGGCCGGCTCCTCGGCGATGTCATCTGAGCTGTCCTCGCGCAGCAGGCCGAGGCCGCTGCCGGGCACGGTACAGAGGTATTCGCCGTCCGGGCGCCTCTCGAGCACGTATTCGCGGTAGCCGAGGAAGGTGAACTGGTCCGAGGCCATCCAGTCAAGGAGCGATGTGGCCTCCCTGGTCTGCTCGGTATCGAGGCCCGGCGGCGGGTGCTCCTCGATCTCGGCACCCAGTGCGCGCGCCCGCTCGCGCATGCCCGGCCAGTCCTGCACGGCCGCACGCACCTGAACAAGGATGCTCTGGATCCGGTCGTTGAGGTCTTCCCGGTCCTGGGGGTGGGACTCGCGGTCGATCTGCAAATGCATCCACGACTCGACGATCGCCCCGGGCGGCAGATCGGCCGCCGAAAGATCGATGTCGATGCCAAGCACGTCCAGCAGGCGTCCGGATTCGTCGCGACGGACAAGGAGTTGGGGGTGGACGACGAGGTGAACCGCCCGCCCTTGGCGGCTCAGCTCGGCCGAGACGGAGTCGACAAGGAAGGGCATGTCGTCGGTAACGATCTCCACCACGGTGTGCCCGGTCGCCCAACCCTCCTGCTCGACCGAGGGGGTGAACACGCGCACATTGGCCTGCCCACTTGTGCGTTGCCGCGCCAGTGATCGGTGCGACAGAGCCGCCCCCACGAGGTCCTCGGCCCGGCAGGCGAGCAGGTCCTCCCCCGCGACGTGCCGGTAGTAGCCGTGCAGCAGCTCCTTGGGCCGCTCTACTGACCGGTCGGCCAGCGCTGCCGCCTCGTCCAGGAGCTGCTGACGCGATTCTTCGAGCGATGTTGACATCGAGTGGCTCACCCTTGTCCGATCGTGTCCGCCAAGCCGCCCAGACCACCGCGGTACGCCTGCCGATGGTTACTGTGCCGACCCACGAGGGCACGCCGTCGTGCCCTGCCTGCATGCTAGGTGGGTCCGCCGGGAACGCACAGGCCGTTCGCGAGAGTCCTCCTCGTCGACCCCACTCGGCCGAGCCCATGGCGCCACCACCGGGATGGGCCGCGATCGGGTGCGCACACGAGCCTGTGGGCGACGCGGGCAGCCTTGTCTGCCCTCTGCCCTACCCTGTGGTCGTGCTCCAAGAACCCCCTCTCGATCCTGATGAGGCGTCACCGGTCGCCCGCTGCGCTGAGTCATCGCTGCACCTGCGCGCCGAGCTGTTGGATCTCGCCGACGTGTTGGCCTCGATCGCGCCAGACGTCGGCCACGACCGAGCCCAAGCGGGTGTCGACGCGGCCCTCGCCGCAGCTGGCGACGTCGTGGGGCGATGGCTGTGAGCACAACGCCCCCCCTCATCCATCGGGCCGACGCCGCATCATGCGAGGCGGCCGCGATGCAGCTTCGCCAGTGCGCGGATCGACTCCCGCCCAATGACCTACCCGATGCCCCCGTGAGCCTCCTCGCGCAGGGCCTGCGCGCCCTCGCGCAGGCCCTGCGTGACTACGGGCGCGAGATGTCGCGGCTCTCGGCGCAGGAGCGAGCGCTTTGCGAGAGGGTTGCCGCGGACACCCCCGACGGTGGCGCCAACGGGGCCGACACCGCCGACTACGACGTGCGCCTGCACCGCCTCCAGTCCGAGGC
>JAUNUZ010000058.1 GCA_030537915.1 Micrococcales bacterium | reverse complement strand
AGATCCACATCGACGTGGGCGTCGCCGCCGTCGACCGTCGACCGCGTCGAGCGCAGCGCGTCGATAGCCGCCGGTGCGGCGAACTGTGCGGCCCCCAAACCCTCGACGAGGTAGCCGCGACGCACACGGCCGGTATCTTCGGCGCTGGTCAACACCCGGTAGACGGCAGCGAAACCGCCGGGGACCTCCTCGCTGACGGCAGCCCCTCTGGTCACGACCCCGTGGCGACCGAGCAGCATCTCCGCAGCGGCCACCGCGCGCGTCGTGGGATCCTCGACCGGCGTCGGCAGGAGGCTCCACCGCCCCGGCATCGGAGCCGCTCGTCCCATCGCGTCCGCGCCGCGTGAGCGAACATCGCCGAAGCCGTGAGCCCTGGCAACACCGCCGGTGGCCGCAACGCCGGGGGGCTCGTGTGTTAGGGCGGCTGAGCCGGCGCTCGCCGAGGCGAGCGATCCGAGCGCGCCCAGCCCAGCGCCGCTCCGGCTCATCCCGAGCCTTCCGCCCAGGCGTCGCCCCCGCGGGGCGGGCCGACGGGAGCGGTGCGCTCCGGCGGAGCTGAGCAGGGATCGCACGGCGGCGAAGCCGTCACCGGTGACGAGCCCGGCAGCCACCAGGTCCCACAGCAGCGGACCCACGTCGACCGCGATCCCGTGCTCGAGGAGGCGCTGCGCAAGGCTCGTTGCGAAGTATCCGCCCCCTGAGCCGAGGGTGTCGAGCAGCATCTGGTGCGACTCACCGAGCGCGGACTGCGACGAGGGGGGGCTCATGGTCAGATGAGCGGTCGCGGTCGGATGCAGCGAGACCCACAGGTCTGCGCCGGGGATCAGGCCGTGCCCTTGCCAGCACACGTCCCCGGTGGCGAACAGCTCGTCGAGCAAATGCGGGGCGTAGTCGCGCACCCGCTGGGGCAGGATGAGCGATTCGAGGGCGCTAGCCGGAAGGCGTACTCCGGCAAGCTGCTCGATCGCCTCGAAGACGCCGTCGACGCCGCGGAGCTGACCCGGGATACCCTGCCACGCGGGTAGGAAGCGAGCGAGCGCCTCGGGTGCGATCGGTTCGAGCTCGGCTCGCAGAGCCGCGAGGGATCGGCGCTTGAGTCGACGCAGGACCTCGGCATCGCAGTAATCATGCCCGGTGTCTCCCTCGGCCCGCAGCTCTAGCGGGCGCAAGGGGCCCTCGGCGAGTCTCCCGGCGGCCACGAGGGCCGCGAGCGCGGTACGGGCCACCGCCTCGCCCAGCCCGAAGCGCGCGGCGACCTGCGTAATCGTGAACGGCCCGCGCGTGGCCGCATGGCGGGCGACGAGGTCACGCAGCGGGTCCGGACCGGATTCGAGGAAGACCTCCGGGATGCCGACCGGCAGCGCTGCGCCGAGGGCGTCCCGCAGGCGTCCGGAGTCCTCGATAGAGGCCCAGTGTTCGGTGCCGCTTATGCGGACGCAGATGATCCGGCGCGCGGACCCCAGCTGTGCTAGCCAATCGGGGACCCTGTCCACGACCTCGCCGCGGGTGCGGTCGGCCACTTCCTGCGCGCTCAGGGGTCCGAGTCGACGCAGCAGGTCACAGACGTCCTCGGCGTGCCGACAGCGGCGCTCCGGGCTCAAGCTCTGCAGATCGGCCTCGATCTCGAGCACGGCTTGCGGATCGAGCAGATCTCGCACTAGCGAACTGTCGGTGCCGAGCAGCTCGGCGAGCAGCCCCTTGTCGAGCGAGAGGGCCGCGGCCCGACGCTCGGCCAACGGCGAATCACCTTCATAGAGGAACTGCGCGACATAGCCGAACATCAAGCTGCGGGCGAACGGCGATGCGTTCTCGGTCTGCAGGTGGGTGACGCCGATAGCGCCCTGCTCGATGCGGGCGAGCAGGTCTGCGAGGCCGGGCACGTCGTAGACGTCCTGCACGCACTCTCGGACGGCCTCGAGGACCACGGGGAACGTGGGATATTTCGAGGCCACCGAGAGCAGTTGCATGGCGCGCTGACGCTGTTGCCACAGGGCCTGCCGCCGGCCGGGCTGGCGTCGGGGGAGCAGGAGAGACCTCGCCGCACATTCGCGGAAGCGTGCGGCAAACAGGGCCGATCCTGCGACCTGCGAGGTCACCAGCTCGGTCACCTCGTGCGATGCCGGCAGCAGCGCGTCGGCTACGTCGGCCGCCCAGTCGCGACCCGGGTCGTCATCGAAGTCCACGTCGGGCAGGCGCAGCACGATCCCGTCGTCACCGTGCATCGCCTGCACATCGAGGCCGAACCGTTCCTGCATTCGTGCCGCGATGCACAGGGCCCACGGGGCGTGCACCTGGGCGCCGTAGGGGGAGTGGAGCACGATGCGCCAGTCGCCGAGCTCGTCGCGGAAACGCTCGAGGATGAGGTGCGTGTCGTCGGGCACACGCCCAGTCGCCTCGCGCTGCTCGGTGAGATAGCCAAGCAGGTTGTCGGCGGCCCATTCGTCCAGGCCGGCAGCCGTCAGCCGCTTCCTGGCCTGTGGCTCGGTGAGGGAGCTTAGTTCTCCGGTGAAGCGGCCGACTGCAGCCCCCAGCTCGCTGCCGCGGCCGAGCGTGTCACCCTTCCAGAACGGCAGCCGGCCGGGGGCGCCCGGCGCCGGGGTGACGAGCACTTGATCGTGAGTGATGTCCTCGATGCGCCACGAGGACGTGCCCAGGGTGAAGACGTCGCCGACGCGTGACTCGTAGACCATCTCCTCGTCGAGCTCGCCGACACGGCGCCCCGGACCGCCGCCGCCGGCGAGGAAGACGCCGAAGAGGCCGCGGTCGGGAATGGTCCCGCCGCTGGTCACGGCCAGCCGCAGAGCGCCGGGCCGGCCCGAGACGATGTCAGTGACCCGGTCCCATACGATCCGCGGACGCAGCTCGGCGAACTCCTCGCTGGGGTACCGGCCCGCGAGCATGTCGAGCACGGAGTCCAGCACCGTCCGGGTCAGGCCGGCATAGGGCCACGCCGACCGCATGACGCGCAACAGGTCCTCCACCCGCCAGTCGTCGACGGCACACATCGCCACGACCTGTTGGGCCAGGACGTCAAGCGGGTTGCGGGGCGGATGGATCGCTTCGATGGCGCCGGCCCGCATCCGCTCGACGACGACCGACGTCTGTACGAGATCGCCGCGGAACTTGGGAAAGAAGATGCCGCGCGAGATCGCGCCCACCTGGTGCCCTGCGCGTCCGACGCGTTGGAGAGCGCCCGCGACGCTGGGAGGCGACTCGACCTGCACGACGAGGTCGACGGCGCCCATGTCGATACCCAGCTCCAGGCTGCTCGTGGCTACGACCGCCGGGAGCCGTCCCGACTTCAGGTCCTCCTCTATGACGGCGCGCGCCTCCTTGCTCACCGACCCGTGATGCGCCCGGGCCAGGACGGGTGGCGCGCCACGCGACACCCCCGAGGCCAGGATCTGCGCCGGTAGAGCCGATGCGCGAAGCGGTGGGCGCGAGTCATCAGCGCCATCGCCGGCGCCACCGCCGCCATCGCCTTCGCCTTGGGTGTCGCCTGTGCTGTTGCTGAATACGCCTTCTTCCCACCACTCTTCGTCTTCATCCGGGCTCGTCGGCTCCGGACGGTCGAGGTCGGCATCGCGGGCGGCCTGGGCATCGAGCCGTTCCTGCCAGAGCTCGTTGAGGCGCGCGGTCAACCTCTCCGCAAGCCGGCGGGAGTTGACGAAGACCAGGGTCGAGCGATGCGCGGCGATCAGGTCGACGATCCGCTCCTCCACATGCGGCCAGATGGAGGCGCGGCGGGTCGGGTCGGATTCGGTCGTCGGGGACCACTCGGCCCCGCCGGGCGAGGAATCGCCGGGGCTGCCCGCCGCGAGACCGCCGCCGCCCAATTCGCCCAGGTCGGGCACTGGGACGTGCACCTGCAGGTCCCAGGCCTTGTTCGCATCCGGTTGCACGATCTGGACGGCCCGACCGCCCGCGAGGAAACCCGCGACCACGTCGACCGGCCGCACGGTGGCGGACAGGCCGATGCGCTGTGCGGGCCGGGGCAGGAGTTCGTCGAGGCGGGCGAGGCTCACGGCCAGATGTGCGCCGCGCTTCGTCCCCGCGACGGCGTGGATCTCGTCGACGATGACCGTCTCGACGCCCCGAAGCGACTCCCGAGCGGCGGAGGTGAGCAGGAGGAAGAGGGACTCCGGTGTCGTGATGAGGATGTCTGCCGGGTGGGCGGCGAAGGCGCGACGCTCCACGGGTGGCGTGTCACCCGAGCGGGTAGCCACGCTGATCTTGGGCACCGTCTGACCCATGCGAGCAGCCGCCTGCTCGATGCCGACGAGCGGCGATCGCAGGTTGCGCTCGACGTCGACGGCGAGCGCCTTGAGGGGGGAGATGTAGAGGACCCGGCAGCGGTCCCGCCGGACGACTCGGCCCCTGCGATCCCGCACAGCCGGCGTCGCCTCGTCCTCCGCGCGTCGCTCGAGGTGGAGCCGGTCCAAGGACCAGAGGAAGGCCGACAGGGTCTTGCCGGAACCGGTCGGCGCGACGACAAGGGTGTTCTGGCCGGAACTGATCGCAGCCCAGGCCTGGGCCTGTGCGGGCGTCGGCGCCGCGAACGCTCCCGCGAACCAGACCCGAGTCGCGGGGGAGAAGCGGGCCAATACCTCCCGGGGGGAGACGCCGCTCGCGTCGGGGCCGGTCTTGGCGTCTTGGGACTGCTCAGCGCCAGACCCGGCGGTGCCCGTCGTCCTATCGGGCGTGAGGTGGTTCTCCCGGGCCGATCCAGATCGTCGTGCTGACGAGCTCACGGGCACCTCCTCTGTGTCACCTGTGCGGGGCCGACTGTTCTAGGTTGCCTCAGCGTGTCACCCGGCACCGACAAGCTTCCGCGGCGCCGCCATCGGCTCGGCGGCTGAACCTGAATGGTTAACTATGCCGGTGCGACTGAGTCAGTTCTGGCAGCTCATGGACGCGGAGTTCGGATCCGCCTATGCCCGGAGTCTGGCCTCCCACCAGCGGCTCACGTCGCTGGGTGGCGTCACGGCGGACGAAGCGCTCGAGGCCGGCGTGGCGCATCGAGAGATCTGGCTCGCCCTGTGTGAGCAGATGAACGTGCCCGTGCAGCGGCGGCTCGGGTCTGACACCCGATCACGCCCGAAGCGCGAGTAGCGCAGCTCATCGACGGGCCCACCGTCGCCGCTGCACGCTCTGTCACCGACGTCGGGTCCTGGTGACGTCGGTGACATGGGGGTGCGTGCCGATCAGTCGTCCTCACGTCGATTGACCATGATGGCTACCGGGCACGGCGCGATAGTAAGCATGTGCTGACTGACCGAGCCCAGCAGGAGTCCCGCGAAGCCCCCTCGCCCGCGACTACCAACGACTAGCAGATCGACGTCTTGGACGGCCTTGAGCAGGACGTCTTCGGTGCGTCCTCGGGAGACCGTCACCTCGATGTTGACCTGTGGATACTCCTGGGGCAGCGCGCCGAGCGCGTTCTGGATGGTGACCCGATGGCGTGCCTCGATCTCTTCCCAGTACCGGGTCCCGGGAGTCGTCACGACGACTCCGTCGACGACCTCGAGCCACCAGGCGAGGACGAGCTCGACGTCGCCACCGGGGCCCGCCGTCCGCATTGCGAACCTGACTGCCTCGCGGGCGTCGCTCGAGCCGTCGACGCCGACGGCGATCTTCAGTGAGCCCGCTGGGTGTTCGGGTTGGCCCTCGCGCACGACGATGACGGGGCAGCGCGCGTGCGCGGCAGTCTGCAGCGACACCGTGCCAAGGACGACCGAGGCGAGGCGGCTGTGCCCTCGGCTCCCGACGACGACGATCTCGGCGACCCTCGAGGCGACGACGAGGTGCTGCGCCGGCCGCCCCCACGGGCGGGAGAAGGCGACTTGCAGGTCCGGCGACACGGTCTTGACGTACTCCCGCGCCTCTTCGACGACGGTCAGGCTCGAGTCGAGCGCGTCGAGCGACGGATCCGTCCACGCCACGGAGCTATCCAGATGCGCGGCGCCGATGTAGGTCTCCCGTGCGCACAGCAGGTGCAGCGGGCGCTGCCGCCGGGTGGCCTCCGCCACGGCCCATGCCAGGGCGCGATTCGAAGCTACCGAGCCGTCCAGCCCGACGACGATCGAGCCGGACTGAACGGGATCCTCCGCTGGCTCATCGATGGTCTGGTCGTCGGTGGACCCGGTCGTTTTGTTGCGGTCTGCGTGCCTCATAGTTCGATTCTCGCCCGCCCGGCACGCGGTGACCAGGGCGAAAGTCCTCGCGCCTTCGACGAGACGCTGCCCTGATCATCTTCCTTTCACAGGATGGGCGTGTCGCTGCCATCGCCTGCTCGGCCTCGAACAGATGTTCGGCTACCGTGTCCACAGGGGTCGTCTCCGACGGTGGGCGTCCACAGCATGGCCGGTGACGATCCGACCTTGTCGGTGCCGACCCCTAGCGTCTGATCAGACGTCCCGAACGTGTCAGATCCGGGGCGATGGTCGCAGGTAGACGGCGGACAACGAGACGACAGAAGGAGCCGAGCCACTATGGCCGCACCCCAGCAGAAGCAGAAATCCCTAGACACTGTGATGGCCCAGATCGAGAAGAACTTCGGCAAGGGCGCGGTCATGCGCCTGGGCGACGACGTACGCCCGCCGATCGAGGTCATCCCCACGGGTTCCATCGCTTTGGACGTTGCCCTCGGGATCGGTGGTCTGCCCCGCGGACGCGTCGTGGAGATCTACGGCCCCGAGTCCTCGGGCAAGACGACGGTCGCCCTGCACGCGGTGGCAAGCGCCCAGAAGGCCGGCGGGATCGCTGCCTTCATCGACGCTGAGCACGCGCTGGACCCGGACTACGCGAAGAAGCTCGGTGTCGACACCGATGCGCTGCTGGTCAGTCAGCCCGACACCGGTGAGCAGGCGCTCGAGATCGCGGACATGTTGATCCGCTCCGGCGCGATCGACGTCATTGTCATCGACTCTGTCGCGGCGCTCGTGCCCCGCGCCGAGATCGAAGGCGAGATGGGCGACAGCCACGTCGGCCTCCAGGCGCGACTCATGTCCCAGGCGCTGCGCAAGCTCACCGGCGCTCTGAACAGCACCGGCACCACGGCGATCTTCATCAACCAGCTCCGTGAGAAGATCGGCGTCATGTTCGGCTCGCCCGAGACGACGACCGGTGGCAAGGCGCTGAAGTTCTACGCCTCGATACGTCTCGACGTGCGCCGGATCGAGACGCTCAAGGACGGCACGGATGCGGTCGGCAACAGGACCCGCGTCAAGGTCGTGAAGAACAAGGTCTCCCCGCCGTTCAAGCAGGCCGAATTCGACATCATCTACGGCCAAGGCATCTCTCGCGAGGGCGGACTCATCGACATGGGGGTCGAGCACGGCTTCGTGCGTAAGTCCGGTGCCTGGTACACCTACGACGGTGACCAGCTGGGCCAGGGCAAGGAGAACGCTCGAGGCTTCCTCCGCGACAATCCCGCCCTCGCCGACGAGTTGGAGCGCAAGATCAAGGACAAGCTGGGTATCGGAGCGCCGATCGAGACAGCCGTCGCTGAGGTTGCACCGATCAACGGCAAGAAGATCGCGGCGACCGAGGTTCCGGTTTCCTTCTGAGGCGTTTCCGCCTGGCTGAGGTGATCGCGGGCTGCGGCTCATCAGGGGACGAGGCGTTGACGGAGACGCGAGATGAACAATCGCTTGGAAGCGGCTCGAGCCGCCCTCGCGCGGGCCGAGGATTCATCACAGCTCGCGCCCTCGGCGCGCAGCGGGCAGCGGCCGGCCGGTGGTGCCGCAGGTGTGGGCGAAATGTCCAGGAATCCGGCGCTCAACCGCACCCAACAGCCGCGACAAGCGTCGAGGTCGGCGGATGCCTCGACGGGCAGGTGTGAGCCTCGGGCAGAGCGCGGAGTCGATACCGGTGCAGATGCAGAGGGTGTTGCGCGCGCCATTGTCCTTCGGCAGTTGACGATGGGCCCGCGCAGTCGGGCTCAGCTGCAGGAGAAGCTTCGCGTCAGGGGTTGCCCCGACGAGGCCGCCGTCGTCGTGCTCGATCGCTTCACCGAGCTGGGTCTTATTGACGATCGGGCATACGCCCAGATGCTGGTCAGCTCGCGGCGTCAGACCAAGGGGCTGGCTCGTCGGGCGCTGGCCCACGAGCTGCGTCGCAAGGGCATTGCCGATGAGCACGCCCGGGACGCTCTCGCGGACGTCGACACCGCAGATGAGGAGGAGCAGGCCCACGACCTGGTCGCCAAGAAGCTGCGGACCATGCACGGTCTCGAGGCGGCCGTGCAGACGCGACGGCTCGCGGGGATGCTGGCCCGCAAGGGCTACTCCTCGACGATGTCTTACCGGGTCATTCGTCAGGAGTTGGACCAGTCGCCTGCGCATCGCCGTGACTGACGCGGCTTGAGCTGTTCGGACGGCCCCCGCTGTGCCGAGTCGGTGAGGTCGCTCGACTCTGCAAGGGAGCCCCTAGGCAGCGTGGACGACAGGGGCCTTGCTTCTGCCTCGACGGGGCGCTGGGGCGCATTCGTCGACAGCCCGGTGTGGTCGATGGATCAGTGGTTGCGCTCGTTCGTGTTCCCCAGGGCTTGGCTGGCTTCGAGCAGCAGGGCGTGGACAAAGCCCTGGGGTAGGTTGCCCCGAAGCTGGCGCTGGCGCACGTCGAACTCTTCCGAGAGCAGCCCCGGAGTGCCGCAGGCCGCCCGTTGGCGTTCGAACCAGCGGTAGGCCTCGACGCGGTTGCCGTCGGCGAGCTGGGCCAGGCTCATGGCGAACCCGCACATCAGGAAGGCACCTTCGGCCTCACCCAACGGGCGGTTGTCGGGCGCGTACCGGTAGAGGTAGCCGTCTTGCGCGAGCTGCTCGGTAACGGCCGCCAGGGTGGCGCGGCTGCGAGGGTCGTGTGCTGGCAAGGCCCCCCGCACCGGTGCGAGCAGCAATGATGCGTCGACCCCGGAGCGGCCGGGAGCCCGCTTCCAGGCCCCATCCGGGCCTAGGCCTCGTTTGGAGGTCTCGGCCATGATGGCGTCGGCAAGCGAGAGCAAGCGGGCCGTGTCGGTGCCGGGCACGTCTCGGGCTACGACCCGCAGGCCGGCGACGCTGGCCAGGCGGGACTGGATCCACCAGTCGTTCTCGAGCTCCCAGACCCCTGCCTCGGGTTTGGTCCATCGGGAGGTGATGGTGTTCACGATGGTGGTGATGGCCCGTTCGTCGTCGGTGCTCAGGTGGTCGTGTCGCCCGGCGGCGGCGTATAGCTGGAGCAGTTCGCCCATGGCGTCGAGCTGGAACTGGCCACGGACCCAGTTGCCGGTGACGACCGCCCCACCCGGATAGCCAGGCAGGTCAAGGTGGTTCTCCGCTGGGGGCAGTCCCCCATCGAGGGTGTAGGCCGGGGCGAGCTGGTCGCCGTTCTCGAGAACCCGGGCCGAGGTGAACGCGACAGCCTCATCGAGCAGAGGAAGCGGCTCGACGACACTGACGGCAAGGCCCGCGTAGGCCTGATCCCGCAGCCACACGTAGCGGTAGTCATAGTTCTTTCCGCGCTCGGCCCGCTCAGGGAGGCCGAGGGTAGCCGCGGCCATCATGCCGCCACCGGGTGCGGTCAGACCGCGAAGCACGGCGTAGGCGTGCTGACTGTCGCGGGGGGCGGCGGAGTCGGCGAATTCGGGGACATTCTGGCGCCAGTAGT
>JAUNUZ010000057.1 GCA_030537915.1 Micrococcales bacterium | reverse complement strand
CGAAGATGTCTGTCGTGCGCACACCCTGTTCCAGCGCGCGCAGGGCAGCGGCCTGGATAACCGGGCCGTCCATGAGCGGGTCGCTGTAGGGGAAGCCGACCTCGACCACGTCGGCGCCGGCCTCGATGACCGCGCGCATGGCCTCCAGAGATTCAGGAACGCTGGGGTAGCCGACCGGCAGGTAGGCGACGAGCGCGGCACGTCCTTCGGCTCGCGTCGCCGCGAGCACGTCCTCCAGCCGGGTCACCGTCCACTCCCGGCGGCTTCGGCGGCGGGTTCGGCCGCCTTGAGCGCCGCGGCCCCGACGAGGTCCTCCTCGCCCAAGAGACCGAACCAGCGCGCCGCGGTGTCGACATCCTTGTCGCCGCGCCCGGACAGGTTGACAAGGATGATCCCCTCGGGGCCAAGCTCTCGGCCCACCTGCATGGCACCGGCGAGCGCGTGCGCACTCTCGATGGCGGGAATGATCCCCTCCGTGCGGCACAACAGGCGAAACGCCTCCATGGCCTCGTCGTCGACAATCGGGCGGTATTCGGCTCGACCGGTCTGGTAGAGGTAGGCGTGCTCGGGGCCGACGCTCGGGTAGTCCAGACCCGCGGACACCGAGTGCGACTCGATCGTCTGGCCGTCGTCGTTCTGGAGCAGATAAGTGGCTGCGCCGTGCAGGACGCCCGGGGTGCCGGTCGCGAACCGCGCCGCGTGGCGGCCGGACTCGATTCCCTCACCCCCGGCCTCGAAGCCGAAGAGGCGAACGGAAGGCTCGGGCACGAAGGCGTGGAAGATGCCCATGGCGTTGGAGCCGCCGCCGACACACGCGCAGACCGCGTCGGGCAGACGCCCGACCTCGGCGAGCATCTGAGCGCGCGCTTCCTCGCCGATGATCTTGTGGAAGTTGCGGACCATCTCCGGGAAGGGGTGCGGACCGGTCACGGTACCCAGGACGTAGTGCGTGCTCGCGACGTTGGTGACCCAGTCGCGCATGGCCTCGTTGACGGCGTCCTTGAGGGTGCGGCTGCCGTTGGTGACCGGCACGACCTCCGCGCCGAGCAGACGCATCCGCGCGACGTTCAGGGCCTGGCGCTGAGTGTCCCGCTCCCCCATGTAGACGACGCACTCGAGGCCCATGAGCGCGGCGGCCGTCGCGGTGGCGACGCCATGCTGACCTGCTCCGGTTTCGGCGATGACGCGGCGCTTGCCCATCCGCTTGGTCAGGAGTGCCTGGCCGAGCACGTTGTTGATCTTGTGCGAGCCGGTGTGGTTCAGGTCCTCGCGCTTGAGGAAGACTCGGGCGCCCCCGGCATGCTCAGCGAACCGCCGCACCTCAGTGATGATGCTGGGGCGGCCCGTGTAGGTGCGGTGCAGCCGGTTGAGTTCATCGACGAAGTCGGGGTCGACCTCGGCCTTGAGGCGGACCTCGTCGAGTTCCTCCAGCGCCGCCACGAGCGCCTCGGGGACGTAGCGGCCGCCGAAGGAGCCGAATCGCCCGATGGGGCTGTGGCTCTGGGGCATCTGGTCGGCCATCACAAGCTCGTGCCTTGGCGACGTGACGAGGGGTGCTGACCCGCGGCGACAAGGTCGGCGACCGCCGAGCGCGGATCACCACCGGTGACAAGCGCCTCCCCGACGAGCACGGCGTCGGCTTGGGCTCGCGAGAGCTCCAGCACATCGTGGGGGCCGCGCACCCCCGACTCCGCGATCCGCACGATGTGCTCAGGCAGGCTCGCGCAGACGCGAGCGAAGGTCGACCGGTCGACGTCCAGGGTCTTCAGGTTGCGGTTGTTGATTCCGATGAGGTCGGCTCCGGCTGCGATGGCGCGCTGGGCCTCGTCTTCGTCGTGGACCTCGACGAGCGGCGTCATCCCCAGGGATCGCGTGCGTTCGATGAGGCCGACGAGCTCGTCTTGGTTCAGCGCCGCGACGATGAGCAGGACCAGATCCGCCCCGTACGCCCGCGCCTCCCAAATCTGGTAGGCCGTGACGACGAAGTCCTTGCGCAGCACCGGGATGTCGACGGCGGCGCGGACCGATGCGAGATCCGCCAGGCTGCCACCGAAGCGGCGCCCTTCGGTGAGGACGCTGACGGCGCTTGCGCCACCGGCCTCGTAGTCCCGGGCCAGCGACGCGGGGTCCGCGATCATGGCGAGCGCCCCCTTGCTGGGGCTCGACCGCTTCACCTCCGCTATGACGCGGACGCCGCCACTGCGGCCGCGCAGGGCGGCTAGGGCGTTCCTTGCCGGCTCCTGGTGGCCGGCTCGCTCCTTCAGGTCGTCCAGGCTTATCTGGCGTTGCCGGGCCTCGAGGTCGTCACGGACCCCGGCGATGATGTCGTCGAGAACGGTTGCCACCGCCTCAGGCTAGCCCGGAGCTGCGCGCGCTCCGAATCCGGACGGGTCGGTCGAGGGCTGCGGTGCAGGAGTTAGCTGTCCGAGCGATCCTTCGGGCCACCGGACCCGTAGCCGACCTTGTCCATCACCGGCCACGCGATGGCACCGCCGACGAACAGGAGGATGCCGGGGATCCACATGATCGGCAGGCCGAAGATCATGCCGAGGCAGATGATCGCGGTCGCGACGAGCATGATGCCCACGCCCGTCCAGGCTGCGGTGGTGTGGCCGTGCGACGAGACCGCATCGGAATCGGACGAATCGTGAAGCTGCGACTCGGTCATGTGCCAGGACTCCTCGTGCTGCGTTCGCGGGCGGTGGTCGCCCTCATTCTGCCAGCTCGAGCCTCACCCCGGGCGATCGCCGTCTCCAGCCGTCGAGGACGCTCGCTTCAGCGCCGCGCAAGCAGGGGCGGTTTACGACGCAAGCGCTCGGGTCCAGGCTCAGTCCGTCGGGTCCTCACCGCGGCTCAAGGCGTCCCAGTCCTGCACCGCCCTACTGCGCGCCGCCCGAGCATCCGCCTCCGCCCGCTGGGCCGCGGACGTGGTCCCGGCCCGCTGACCGGGCTGCTGCGGCTCGGGCGCAACGGTGCTCGAGGTCTTCTCGGGCTGTGCGTCGGTGCGGTCGGCCGGGTTCTCGTAGCGGGCGTTAGAGCCCACCCACCGCGGCGCCCCGCATACGACGGCCACACCACCCAGCGCTGCGAGCGCTCCCCCGACGAGTGCGAGCCACGGCCAGGGCGTGACGGTCACGCCGGAGACGGGCGTGACGCCGCTGCGCCCCACCGCCCCGGCGGCGCTTCGAGCCAGGGCCGCCGGCCCGTTCCGGAGCACGCCGAGCGCGACCCATCCCGAACCCAGCCCAGCGCCGGCCGCAAGGAGACCCGCGAGCGCGCGCCCGACCCGCCCGGTCACCGCCGCGACCAAGGCGGCTGCAAGGGCGAGCAGGCCGAGTGCGAGGACGAGGGGAGCGGCGACCCGGCCGGTGACGCTCGCCGCGCGGAGCCCCAACACGGGATCATCGATGCTGCCGCGCACCCACACGGGTAGCGCCGCGAGGGCCAGAAGCCCGGCCCCCAGCAGCGTCAGGCCGAGGGCCGGACCGCGCCTTGTGAACCATCTCGCCCAGCTCGCGGCGCGCCGCCGAAACCGTCTCGAGTCGCCGGTCATGGCGCGCGTAGCGCCGAGGCCGCGGCCACTGCCCGCACAACGGCCGCCGCCTTGTGGACCGTCTCGTCCAGTTCGCTGCGCGGCACCGAATCAGCGACGATCCCGGCTCCGGCCTGGACGTGGGCGACGCGGTCGATAATGACGGCCGTGCGGATCGCGATCGCCATATCGAGGTCGCCGTGGACGTCGAAGTAGCCGATGACGCCTCCGTAGACGCCCCGCCGGCTCGCCTCCATCTGCTCGATGAGCTGCAGCGCGCGAGGCTTGGGCGCACCGGATAACGTGCCCGCGGGGAAGGTCGCGGCCAGGACGTCGTAGGCGTTGCGGCCCCGGGCGAGCCGCCCGATAACCGTGGACTCCAGGTGCATGACGTGGCTGTAGCGGTGCACGCTCATGAGGTCGACGACCTCGACCGACCCCGGATCGCAGACTCTCTGGAGGTCGTTGCGGGACAGGTCGACGAGCATGACGTGCTCGGAGCGCTCCTTGGGGTCCGCGAAAAGGTCCTTGCTGTAGAGGACGTCGTCCTCCGGCGTCGCGCCCCGGGGCCTGGAGCCGGCGATCGGGTGCGTGATCACCCGGCGTCCCTGGACCTTGACGAGCGCCTCGGGCGATGAGCCGACGATCTCGAACGGACGGCCATCGGGGGTCGTCAGGCGCAGCAGATACATATAGGGACTCGGGTTGGACGTTCGCAGCGCTCGATAGACGTCGAGCGCGTCGGCAGCGCACGGCATCGAGAAACGCTGGGAGAGGACGACCTGGAAGACCTCGCCCGCGCGGATGGCCTCCTTTGCTTCCTCGACCATCTCCATGTAGTGCTCTGGCGTCTCCGTACTCTGCGGCGTCAGGTCAACCTGGTCCAGGACGGCCACGGTGCTCGGCGCCGGCTGGGCCAACTGCGCCGTCATCCGGTCGAGCCGCGCAACGGCATCGGACCACGCATCGTCGACTCGCTCGTCGGTGTCATCGAAATTCACCGCGTTGGCCACCAGGAGGATTGACCCGTCCGCGTGGTCGAGCACGGCGAGATCCGTGGCGAGCATCATCGCCAGCTCGGGCAGGCGCAGGTCATCGGGCAGGCTGGAGGGCACCTTCTCCCAACGACGGACCGCGTCGTAGCCGATGAAGCCGACAAGCCCACCGGTCAGCGGAGGCAGCCCCTCGATCGGTTCGGTGGCCAGGGTCGCGACCGCATCTCGCAGGACGTCGACGGGATTGCCGTCGGTGGGGATGCCCACCGGCGGATCACCCATCCAGAAGGCGCGACCGTCGCGCTCGGTGAGGATGGCGCGGCTCGCGACGCCGACGATCGAGTACCGCGACCACACACCACCGTGCTCGGCGGACTCCAGGAGGAAGGTGCCGGGCGCGTTGTCGGCGAGCTTGCGGTAGACCCCGACGGGCGTCTCGGCGTCCGCCAGCAGGCGCCGGACGACGGGGATGACGCGGCGGTCTCGGGCGAGCTCACGGAAGCCCGCAAGGTCCGGCCACGTCAGTCCGTAGGCGAGGTCGGGCCCGAGCGCAGCCGCGGGCTGCGTCATCTGGCCACCTGCCGTTCTTCGCCGCCGGCTCCGGCACCCTCGACCTGCTCGCTGGGCGCGCGCGCGGACGGCACCGCACCCAGGTCGGTCGAGAAGCACGTCCGGCTGCCGGTGTGACATGCCGCACCGACCTGGTTGACTCGGACGAGCAGGGCGTCGCCGTCGCAGTCGAGGTGGACCGAACGGACATACTGCACGTGACCGCTCGTGTCGCCCTTGCGCCAGTATTCGGAGCGGCTGCGGGACCAGAACGTCACCCGACCGCTGGTCAGCGTGCGTCGCAGGGCCTCGTCGTCCATCCAGCCGACCATGAGCACCCGATCGGAATCGTGATCCTGAACGACGGCGGCGACGAGGCCGTCGGCGTCTCGTTTCAGGCGAGCGGCAACGGCGGGGTCGAGAGATGTCGGGGCGGTCACCGTGCCATTCTCTCAACCGCGGCGGACAAGGCGTGACGAGGCCGCCCTGGGGGGCTTGCCGTCGCGCTGTCTTCGCGGCCACCAACGCGGCGCAGCAGATGGTGCCGGACGGCGCGCAACCACCGGCGGCTGGCACGATGGCCGCCATGACCGGACTTGCACAACTCGAGCGGCAGTCGCTCAGCTCGACCCTGACCCGACTCGGCCCCGACGCGCCCACCCTGTGCGAGGGATGGCGCAGCCGTGACCTCGCGGCGCACATCGTCCTGCGCGAACGCCGTCCCGATGCGATCTTGGGCGCCTTCCTCTCGCCGCTGGCCCAGCACTCCCAGCGGGTCCAGGATGCCTACGCCGACGGTTCGTGGGCCGGGCTCATCGACTTGGTGCGGCAGGGGCCGCCCGGCTGGTCGCCGTCCAGGGTGCCCGCCGTCGACGATGCGGTGAACCTCATGGAGTTCTACGTGCACCACGAGGACCTGCTCCGCGCCGCCCCCTCGTGGACTCCTGACCAGACCCGCGAGATCGGCGGGGACGTGCAGGATGCGCTGTGGTCCCGGCTGCGGCAGACCGGGCAGTTGATGTTCCGCAAGAGCCCAGTGGGGATCGTGCTCGTCACGCCGACCCATGGTCGTCGCGCCGTGAAGGGGCCGACGAAGCTCGGCACCGTCGTCTTGCGCGGCGAGCCCAGCGAGCTCGTCCTCTACGGCTTCGGTCGTGGCGACGTCGCGCAGGTCGAGATCGACGGCGAGCCCGCGGCCGTCGAAGCGCTGGCGGGCGCGACGTTCGGGATCTGAGCGCTGGCCCGCACGGCTCCCTACAGCCCCAGTAGCCGTCGAATCGCCGCGGTGTCGAGGTGTTCGACGACCGCGTCCGCGAGGCGCTCCAACATGTCCTCGCGGCGCGCGCGGAAGCCGGGCCCGCCGCGAGGACGCCATCCACTGCCGGTGAGCTGCGCGACGTGGGTGAGGAACTCACGACGGAAACCGTCGCTCTCGAACGCGCCGTGCCACGTCGTCCCCCACACGTTGCCCTGTTGCCAGCCGTCGAGGAACGGCTCGGGGGCGTCCGAATCGGACCCAGCGTGGTCTAGCTCAGCAGCCCTCGCACCGACCCGTACCGGGACCCGTTGCGCGACGCCGTGATGGATCTCGTATCCCTCGACGCGTTGGCCGCGCCACTGCCCCGCGATCACGGCGGTGCGCTTGGCCGCCTCGAACTCCACGGCGACGGGTAGGAGGCCGAGCCCGTCGACACGCGTTGGGACCGACGCCTCGATGGCCTGCGGGTCCGCGATGCTGCCCGCGAGCATCTGATAACCGCCGCAGATGCCGAGGATCGGCACCCCGCGCTCGGCGGCCGCGACGATCGCCGCGGCGAGTCCCCTCTCGTGCAGCCAGGCCAGATCCGCCAGTGTGGTCCGGCTACCCGGCAACACGATGAGGTCGGCGCCGCGCAGGCGGGCGGGGTGGTCCAAAAGCTCGACGCGCACTCCCTCTTCGGCCGCGAGGGCGTCGACGTCGGTGGCGTTCGACAAGCGGGGGAACGCGACAACGGCGATCCGCAGGGACCCGTCGTCCGCGGCGCCCTTGCCGCTCCGGCCTCCCGGCAGCGTCGGGACCAGAGGCGCGGCGTCGACGTCGTGCGCCTGCCAGGCGCCCAGGGTCAACGCGTCCTCACCGTCGAGCCAGACTTCGCGCAGGTACGGGACGACGCCGAACACCGCTAGCCCCGTGCGGGACTCGATGACGTCGAGCCCCGGTTTGAGGAGGTCTGCGTCCCCGCGGAATTTGTTGACGATCCACCCGGCGAGGTGCCCGCGGTCCGCGTCGTCGAGCAAGGCCCACGAGCCGTACATCGCTGCCAGGACCCCGCCGCGATCGATGTCGCCGACAACGACGACTGGCAGGTCGACGGCGCGCGCTAGCCCGAGGTTGACGTAGTCCCCATCGCGCAGATTGACCTCGGCGATGCTGCCGGCCCCCTCCGCGATGATGACGTCGTAGCGCGAGGCGAGGTCCGCATAGGCCGCGAAGGCCGTCGCGGCGAGCTCGCGCCGACCGGTCGACCACTCCCGCGAGCGCAGTTGACCGGCCGGGCGGCCCATCAGGACGATGTGGGAGCGCCGGTCGGTACCCGGTTTGAGGAGGACTGGGTTCATTGCCGCCTCGGGGACGACCCGGCACGCGAGCGCTTGCACCCATTGCGCCCGGCCGATTTCCGCGCCGTCGGGGCACACCATCGAGTTGTTCGACATGTTCTGACTCTTGAACGGCGCGACGGCTACTCCCTCGCGCCGCAGCCACCGGCAGATCCCGGCCGTCAGCAGTGACTTGCCGGCATCCGATGTCGTCCCCGCCACCAGAAGACCGCTCAACGGATGCACCGCTGGATGGCCGTCGCCAGAGCAAGGCACCCCGCCAGGCCGGCCAGGGAGAGCAGGTTTGCGAGCCGTGCGACCCGGCGCAGGTCGGCGACGTCGACCGCCCGGCCGCACCCGAGGACTCCGCGATCCTGGATCTGCCCCTGGTAGGTGTTGGCACCCCCGAGTCGCACCCCGAGTGCTCCAGCCGCCGTCGCCTCGACGACCCCGGCGTTCGGGCTCGGATGGGCCGGCGCGTCATCTCGCCAGGCCGCCCACGCCTCGGCTCGGCTGCCCCCGAGGGCGGGCGCGAGGGCGACCGTGAGCGCGGCGGTGAGCCGCGCGGGCAGCACGTTGAGCGCGTCGTCGAGGCGTGCCGACGCCCAGCCGAACCGCTCGTAGCGCGCCGAGCGGTAGCCGAACATTGCGTCGAGCGTGTTGGCGCAGCGGTAGGCCACGACGCCCGCCGGGCCGGCCAGCGCCCCCCAGAGCAGCGGCCCGATGACGGCATCGGCGGTGTTCTCAGCGATGGACTCGACGGCGGCGCGGGCAATCTCGTCGGCCGGAAGGTTCGTGGCGTCGCGGCTGCACAGGTGTCCCAACCGTCGGCGCGCACCCGAGAGATCCTCGGCTTGCAGCAGCTTCGCCATTGCCTCCGCCTCGGCGCGCAAGCTTCGGCCACCCAGGGCCACCCAGGTCAGGGTCGCGACGAGCGCCGCGTGCGCGAGCGGTCCGTTGAGCCGGCGGTCGAGCCGGCCCGCGGCGAGCGTCGGAACGCCGACTGCGAGGGCCACGTAGGCGACCCCGCGGCTCCGATCGTCGCGCCACATCGCCCGCTCGAGCGCTGCCGCCGCCCAACCGAACAGCGCGACCGGGTGGCCCCGGCGCGGATCCGCGATGATCTCGTCGAGCGCGTAGCCGAGCAGGAGCCCGGCGGGCAGCGCGAGAGGATGGGCGGTGCGGGACACGCGCACAGTCTGCCTAGTCTGGTCTTCGTCCTCGCGCGCGGGTCGCCAGATCCGCCCGGCGGTCTCGGCGTGAGGCAGCAGGGGCGGCCGGGCGCCGGATCCGCACGGTCGTTCAGGCCTGGTCGCGGCCCGGGCCTGAGGCAACATCGAGGAGGGGACGAACGTGACGACGGTGCTCGTCCTCGGCGGCGTACGCAGCGGCAAGAGCGCCTATGCCGAGCGGCTACTGCAAGGACGTGACCAGGTCGTCTACGTGGCCGCAGGTCCCGCGCCGAGTTCGGCGGATCCTGACTGGCTCGCGCGCGTGCGCGCGCACCGGAACCGCCGGCCCGCCACGTGGCTCACCGTCGAAGCCGGACCAGGCCGGCACCCTGGCATCGGGGGGACGAACAGCTTGCTCGACTCGGCCCCTTGCCCTGCCCCGCCCGCAGCCGCGGCGAGCACCGGCCCTGGCGCTGCAGCCCGCGGAGTCGACCTGCCGGCCCTCGTCGCGGGCCTCGAACCGTCAGCTGCGGCGCTCGTCGACTGCCTCGGCACGTGGGTCACTCGCCTCATCGACGATGCGGGCGCGTGGGAGGACCGCACCAGGGTGGAGGCGCTGCTCGCCGGACAGACCGAGCGACTCGTGCAAGCGCTGCGCTCGGGCCGCGGGGATGTCGTGCTCGTGAGCAACGAGACCGGCCTGGGTGTGGTGCCCGCGAGCGCGTCCGGCCGCCTCGTCCGCGATCGGCTCGGTCGGCTCAACGCGACGGTCGCCGCAGCGTGTGACCACACGGTGCTCGTCGTAGCCGGGCGAGTCCTCGACCTGACAGCTACCCCGACCATCGACGCAGCCTCGACCTTCGGCCTGTCCGGCTCGGTCGGCGCGCGGCTCGAGCATTCCGGCAAGTCCAGCGCCGCCGATGCGGGCATCGA
>JAUNUZ010000056.1:8533-9773 GCA_030537915.1 Micrococcales bacterium | reverse complement strand
CGACGCTCTACGGCATGGCCGCGGAGTACGACGAGCAGGGCAACTACAAGTACCCCGAGGGCTTCGACTCGGAGGCGAACGAGTGGCTGCCCGGCCACGACGAGCAGCGTGAGCGCTGGGAGAAGCAGTACGCCGACGCCCACGCGCGCTGGGAGGCGCACCGCGCCCAGGTCGATGAGGCGGCCAAGGCCGACGCCGAAGCTGCCGCGGGTGGTGGCGAGGCTCCGACCTCGTACTCATCCTCGGGCTCCACGGACTCCCCGCAGGTGTCCGCGTCCGAGGGCACCCTCGCCTCGGATGCCGCGCTGGCCGCGCTTCGCGAGAAGCTCACCGGCAACTGATCGATCGGTGAGCCTGCGACCACGGGTCGGCGCTCACCAGCAGAAGGCCCTGCCTCCGCCTCGCGCGAAGGCAGGGCCTGCTGCGTGTCCGAGCTCCGGGGACGCACCGGATCGGCCAGGGCCCGAAGTGTGCTGGACCAGACGCGGCATCAGCGCGCTGGAGCCGCCGCCAATAGCCCCGTGACCAGCATCGTGGGGCTAGGGTCAAGGTATGTTGCGCATCGGTCTGACGGGTGGAATCGGCTCGGGCAAGTCGACGGTGACGGCCGCTCTGAGCGAGCTGGGGGCCCTCGTCATCGACGCGGACCTGCTGGCACGCGAGGTGCTCGCCCCGGGTTCGGACGGTCTGGCCGCGGTCGTTGATCGCTTCGGCGCGAGCGTCGTGGCCAGCGACGGTTCGCTGGACCGCTCGGCGCTCGCCTCGGCTGTTTTCGGTGACGAATCGGCTCGTCGCGCGCTCGAGGCCATCACGCACCCACGCATCGCTGAGCGGACCGCCGAACTCATCGCGAGCGCGGCACCCGATCGGATCATCGTGCACGACGTGCCACTTCTCGTCGAGAAGCGGATGGGCTCGGCCTACCACCTCGTCCTCGTCGTCGATGCTCATCCCGAGACCCGCCTGGAGCGACTCGTCCATCAGCGCGGTATGTCCGAGGCCGACGCCCGGGCGCGCATGGATCACCAGGCCACGGACGATCAGCGGCTCGTCGCGGCCGATGTCGTGCTCTCGAACGAGGGGTCCGTGCAGGAGGTGCGGGAGGCAACCCGCACCCTGTGGGCGCAGCGGCTCCTACCCTTCGACAAGAACTTGCGCGAGGGCCGGGTGCACCGACGCACCGACGCACCGGTGCTCATCGACCACGACGACCGGTGGCCCGCGACCGCCGAGCGGATCA
>JAUNUZ010000056.1:0-8508 GCA_030537915.1 Micrococcales bacterium | reverse complement strand
GTGGCGCTGGGGCAGAGGGCTCCCGAGATCGAGCACGTCGGCTCCACGGCTGTCCCGGGAATGCCCGGCAAGGACGTCATCGACCTGCAGATCGGCGTCCGGAGTTTGTGCGATGCCGACGATTCGTCGTTCGTGAATACGCTGGCGGCGGCGGGCTTCCCACGCGTCGAGGACTATCGCATGGACCACCCGACCGATGATCTGCCCGACCCGTCGCTGTGGGTGAAACGTTTCCACGGCTCGTGCGACCCCGAGCAGGTCGTGCACGTGCACGTGCGGGAGCTGGGCAGTGCCGGCTGGCAGTACGCGCTGCTCTTCCGGGATTGGCTGCGCGCCGAGCCCGCCGCCGCCCAGGAGTACGTCGACGTGAAGCGCCAGCTGGCCGACACGCACGACTCCACGAGCGCCTACGCCGATGCCAAGGCCCCCTGGTTCAACGAGATCTGGCCGCGGATGCAGTCATTCGCGCAGCACACCGGCTGGTCCGACTGACTCCTGCGCCCACGGGGTGGGGTCGACCTGGGGTTAGGGGCTTCGGTCAGCGGGCGGCGACGCTCCTTTTGCGCCCGTCGTCGGGAATGAGCCTGTCGGTGGTCGGGTTTACGGTGACGCTATGCGACCCACCACCGATCTCCAGCGCACCGTCGCACCGTTCGACGTCGTTTCCGAGTTTTCACCGAGCGGGGATCAGCCGACGGCGATCGCGGAGTTGACGCGCCGGATCAAGGCGGGGGAGCACGACACGGTCCTCCTCGGCGCGACGGGTACCGGCAAGTCGGCGACGACGGCCTGGCTTATCGAGCAGGTGCAGCGGCCCACCCTCGTACTGGCTCCCAACAAGACCCTCGCCGCGCAGCTGGCGAACGAGTTCCGGGAGTTGTTGCCGAACAACGCGGTCGAGTACTTCGTGAGTTACTACGACTACTACCAGCCCGAGGCCTACGTCCCGCAGACGGACACCTACATCGAGAAGGACTCGTCGATCAACGATGAGATCGAGCGGCTGCGGCACTCGGCGACGAACTCGCTGCTCACCCGCCGCGACGTCATCGTCGTCGCCTCGGTTTCCTGTATCTACGGCCTCGGCACCCCGCAGGAGTATGTCGACCGCATGGTTCGATTGCGCGTCGGAGGCCACATCGAGCGCGACGACCTGCTGCGCCAGTTCGTCCAGATGCAGTACACGCGCAACGACCTGTCATTCACGCGGGGGACCTTCCGGGTCCGCGGTGACACCGTCGAGATCATCCCGGTCTACGAGGAGCTCGCGTTGCGCATCGAGTTCTTCGGGGACGAGGTCGAGCGGATCTACACGCTGCACCCCGTGACCGGTGAGGTCGTACGCGAGGAAGAGGAGATGTATGTCTTTCCGGCGACCCACTATGTCGCTGGACCCGAGCGAATGGATCGCGCGATCCGAGGCATCGAGGCCGAGCTCGCCGATCAACTCGCCCTCTTCGAGAAGCAGGGCAAGCTCCTGGAGGCCCAACGCCTGCGAATGCGGACGACCTACGACATCGAGATGATGCGCCAGGTCGGCTCCTGCTCGGGCATCGAGAACTACTCGTTGCACATCGACGGGCGGGCACGGGGCTCGGCGCCGAACTGTCTGCTCGACTACTTCCCCGAGGACTTCCTTCTCGTCATCGACGAGTCGCACGTGACCGTGTCCCAGATCGGCGCGATGTACGAAGGAGACATGTCCCGCAAGCGGGTCCTCGTCGACCACGGCTTCCGACTGCCGAGCGCGATGGACAACCGGCCGCTGAAGTGGGAGGAGTTTCTCGAGCGGATCGGCCAGACCGTCTACCTCTCGGCGACCCCCGGGGACTACGAGATGTCGAAGTCCGTTGGCGTCGTCGAGCAGATCATCCGCCCGACGGGTCTGATAGACCCCGAGATCGTGCTCAAGGGGACCAAGGGGCAGATCGATGATCTGCTGGAGCAGATCCATCTGCGGACCGAGCGCAACGAGCGTGTCCTGGTGACGACGCTGACGAAGAAGATGGCGGAGGACCTGACCGACTATCTGCTGGAGAAGGGAGTGCGGGTCCGTTACCTGCACTCCGAGGTCGACACGTTGCGCCGGGTCGAACTACTGCGCGAGCTGCGGATGGGGGAGTACGACGTGCTCGTCGGGATCAATCTCCTGCGCGAGGGTCTCGACCTGCCCGAGGTGTCCTTGGTCAGCATCCTCGACGCGGACAAGGAAGGCTTTCTGCGCTCGGCCCGAAGCCTCATCCAGACGATCGGCCGAGCCGCCCGCAACGTCTCCGGCCAGGTGCACATGTACGCGGACAAGGTGACGCCGTCGATGCGGCAGGCCATCGATGAGACGCGCCGCCGGCGGGAGAGACAGGTCGCCTACAACACCGAGCACGGTGTCGACCCGCAGCCCCTGCGCAAACGCATTGCCGACATCACCGACCTCTTGGCCCGCGAGGACGCCGACACCGAGGCCCTGCTCGGCAGCGGACGGGCCCAGTCGCGAGGTCGCAAGGACGGCGGGCGCCAGCAGACGGCGTCACCAACCTCCAAGATCGACTCGAGCTCGATGGCCGCCGCCGAGCTGTCCGACCTCATTCAGGAGCTCACAGCGCAGATGCATGGCGCGGCGGCCGAACTGCATTTCGAGCTCGCCGCGCGGTTGCGCGACGAGCTGGGGGACCTCAAGAAGGAGCTGCGCGGTATGCGTGCGGCGACCGGCTGATTTCCGCATCCCGGGCTATCCTTGGCCCCGTTCTGCGGTGAGGACCGTCGGGGCGGGACAGCCTCTTACCGGCGCAAACTCGCCGCTCCCTGGTGCCGCTCTCAATACGCCAAGTTCGCCCCGCTACCCCCGGCCGCTACCCTCGCCGCGGCCCAAATCTGAAAACGCCGCGGTCTCAGCGTGGACTCAGCGGGCCGCGAAGTGAGAGGATTCGACGGACCACGGAGGGGAGTATCCCGCTACGGCAACCTCGTCAACACGGCTGGCGGCGTCTGATCGACGCGACCACGACCCGGGGGGCCGACCCGCACCACGGGTGGGAGAGACCTCCGGCCACCGTTTGTGACCGGAAGGCTTCCTAGCACCATGAACATCCCGTTCTGGGTATGGATCCTCACCATCGGCGTGACGATCGCATTCCTGCTTATTGACATCGTCGTCATCGCAAGGCGCCCCCACGTGCCGAGCATGGGAGAAGCGTCACGTCATCTCGCGTTCTTCGTGGGGTCCGCGATCCTTTTCGGCATCGGTGTCGGCATCTTTTCCGGATGGGGATACGGCGCTCAGTTCTTTGCGGGCTGGTTGACCGAGTACTCTCTGTCGGTCGACAACCTCTTCATCTTCATCATCATCATGGCGAAGTTCGGGGTGCCCGAGAAGTACCAGCAGGCGGCCCTGATGATAGGCATCGTCATCGCGCTCGTCCTGCGCGCGATCTTCATCGCCGTCGGCGCTGCGCTCATCAACCAGTTCGCCTGGGTCTTCTACATCTTCGGCATCTTCCTGATCTACACGGCGGTCAAGCTCGCCAAGGAGGGCATGAACGAGGACACCGACGACGACTACGAGGGGAATGCCTTCCTCAAGTGGGTTGAGAAGCGATTCCCCGCAACCCAGTCCTGGGATCACGGCACGAAGCTCTTCGGTGTGGAGAACGGCAAGAAGCTCATCACCCCAATGTTCGTCGTCATCATTGCGCTGGGCTCGACGGACCTCATGTTCGCGCTCGACTCGATCCCGGCGATCTACGGCCTGACCCGCGAGCCGTTCATCGTGCTGATGGCGAACATCTTCGCGCTCATGGGCCTACGCCAGTTGTACTTCCTCATCGGCGGACTTCTCAAGCGACTCGTTTACCTGAGTCTGGGCCTCTCGGTGCTCCTAGCGTTCATCGGTGTCAAGCTGATCATGCACGCGCTGCACGAGAACACCCTGCCGTTCCTCAACGGTGGCGAGCCGCTGGACTCCATCCCGGAGATTCCCATCTGGATGTCACTGACGGGCATCGTCGTCATCCTCGGCGTCACGACCATCGCCAGCCTCGCCAAAACGCGACGGGACTCGCGCGCCGGAGCCTGACCGCGTACCCGGTCCACCCCGTCGGAGCACCCACTGGCGCTGTTGCGGTCATCCGACCTCGGCGGCGGCCTCGGGTTCGCTCGTGGGTGAGCCGGATCGAGTGATGGCCGTGGAGGCGAAGACGACGAGGGCCATGCCGACGAGCTGAGGCATGACCAGGTGCTGGCCGAGCACGAGATAGCCAGCGAGGGCGGCGACGGCCGGCTCGAGGCTGAGCAGGATCCCGAAGACGTGGGCGTCCAGGCTGCGCAGCGCCAGCAACTCCAGTGAGTAGGGCAGCACGGAGGAGAGCAACGCGATACCTAGTCCACGGCTCAAGGCCTCGGTGGACACGAGCGCCGCGCCCGCGGTGAGGATGCCGAACGGGGCGATGACTGCCGAGGCCACGACCATGGCGAGAGTCAACCCGTCCAGGCGCGGGAACCGTGCCCCCGTGCGCGCGGACAAAAGGATGTAGGCCGCCCACGCCGCTCCGGCAAGGAGCGCGAGGCCGAGACCGAGGAAGTCCACGTGGGCCCAGTCCGTCGTCGCCACCTGGGAGATGAGGACCACGCCGATGGCTGCGGCCAGAACCGCGACGCCGTCCCGCCGTCGCCGGGACAGACACGCGGCCAGCAGCAGGGGACCGATGAACTCCACGGTCACCGCCACGCCGATGTGCAGCCTGGTCAGAGAAGCGTAGAACGCGGTGTTCATCCCGACGAGCGCGAGCCCGAAGGCGACGACGGTCAGCCAATCCGAGCGGGAGTAACCCCGGACCCGGGGCCGCGCGATCGCCAGCAGCACGATCACCGCCAGCAGGAGCCGGAGCGTGACCGATCCGCTGACGCCGACGATGGGCAGGAGGGTCACCGCAAGAGCCCCGCCGAACTGAACCGAGAGCACGGCGAACAGGACGAGCAGGACCGGCGAGCCCGACGGGCGGGACAGCCTTGTCACCACCCGCGGGTGCGCCACTGCGCGAGGTGCGGGCGCTCCGCCCCGAGCGTCGTGTCGGCGCCGTGCCCCGGGTAGACCCAGGTCTGGTCGCCGTACACGTCGAACACCCGCTCCTCCAGGTCGTCGATGAGATGGCCGAAGTCGACCGGAGAGTTCGTCTTGCCCGGTCCGCCGGGGAAGAGGCTGTCACCGGTGAAGAGGTGCACCCGACCTGAGCGCTGCGTCCACGCCAGGGCGATCGATCCCGGGGTGTGTCCGGTCAACCGGATGACGTCGAGGTCGATGTCACCGACGCTGATGCGATCGCCTTGTTCTACGGGCCTATCGACTGCCACCGGCAGCGCGGCGGCGTCGGGGGCGCCGGCATATGTGGTCGCCGACGTCTCACCGACGATGTCGGCGAGCGCGCGGTGGTGATCCCAGTGCTGGTGCGTCGTGATGACGGCCTGCAGCTGACCACTGCCCTCGCCCACGAGAGCTCGGAGTCGGGGGGTGTCGTCCGCTGCGTCGATGAGTACCTGGTCACCCGTCGCGGTGGAGGTCAGCAGGTAGGCGTTGTTGTCCATCGTGCCGACGCTGCACTTACGGATCGTCAGTTCGTCGAGCTCGCGTGTATCGCTCGCGCCGCCGGGCGAGACGTCTCCGGTGTAGCTCATGAATCCTCCTGTGGGATGGTCGCTCGAGGGGTACGAGGCGAACCTTGTCGGTATCGACACATAGCATGGCCGACGTGCCGCCAACCCCTCCCATCGCCTCGCCGCCTCGACCGATGCACGACCGCCTCATGGTGCGCGGCGCGCGCGAGCACAACCTCAAGAACGTCTCGATCGACATCCCGCGCGATTCTCTCGTCGTCTTCACGGGGTTGTCGGGCTCGGGCAAGTCCTCGCTGGCATTCGACACGATTTTCGCCGAGGGGCAGCGACGGTATGTCGAGTCTCTCTCGGCTTACGCCCGGCAGTTCCTGGGTCAGATGGACAAGCCGGACGTCGACTTCATCGAGGGTCTGTCCCCGGCGGTCTCGATCGATCAGAAGTCGACGAACCGCAACCCCCGTTCCACGGTCGGCACGATCACCGAGGTGTACGACTACCTGCGGCTGCTCTTCGCGCGCGCGGGGCGCCCGCACTGCCCGTTCTGCGGTGAGCCCATCACGGCCCAGAGCCCGCAGCAGATCGTCGACCGGCTCATGGAGCTGCCGGAGCAGACCCGCTTCCAGGTGCTCGCGCCGGTGGTCCGTGGCCGCAAGGGGGAGTATGTCGAGCTCTTCGGCCAGCTGCAGTCCCAAGGGTTCTCGCGAGCTCGCGTCGATGGGGCCGTGGTCTCGCTCGCGGAGCCACCGACGCTGGAGAAGCAGCGTAAGCACTCGATCGAAGTCGTCGTGGACCGGCTCGTCGCCAAAGGTTCCGACGCGGGCGTCAAGCGGCGGTTGAGCGACTCCGTCGAGACCGCCCTGCGGCTCGCCGACGGTATCCTGCTGGTCGACCTCGTTGATGTGACGGACGGCGGCACCTCGCCGGAGGGACTGGCCAAGGAGCGCCGCTTCTCCGAGCGAATGGCGTGCCCCAACGACCACGACCTCGGTATCGATGAGATCGAGCCCCGCACCTTCTCCTTCAACTCCCCGTTCGGCGCTTGTCCGGCGTGCACCGGTATCGGTACGGAGCTCGAGGTCGACCCCGACCTCCTCGTCCCGGATGAAGACCTGACCTTGCGCGCCGGGGCAGTGGCGCCCTGGGCCCAGTCGAGCGGCTTGTCCGACTACTTCGTTCGAGTCGTCGGCGCTCTCGGCGAGGACCTGAAGTTCTCCCTCGACCAGCCGTGGCACTCCCTGCCCGAACGCGCCAAGGAGGCGCTATTGCACGGCAAGAACCACCAGGTGCACGTCCGCTACCGCAACCGCTTCGGCCGCGAGCGCTCCTACTCCACGGGCTTCGAGGGTGCCGTACCGTTCGTTCGGCGCCGGCACTCCGAGACCGACTCCGAATGGTCGCGTGAGCGCTACGAGGGTTACATGCGGCAGGTGCCGTGCCCGGCTTGCGGCGGCGCACGGCTCAAGCCCGAGGCGCTCGCGGTGCATCTCGGCGGGCTCAATATCGCCCAGCTTTCACGGATGGCGATCACTGAGTGCGCCGCTTTCCTCGCGGACGTCGAGCTGACCCCACGCGAGGCTCAAATCGCCGAGCGGGTCCTCAAAGAGATCCAATCGCGACTGCAGTTCCTCCTCGACGTCGGCCTGGACTACCTCTCCCTCGACCGGCCGGCCGGCACCCTCTCCGGCGGTGAGGCGCAACGGATCCGGCTGGCTACGCAGATCGGGTCCGGTCTTGTCGGGGTCCTCTATGTGCTCGACGAGCCGTCGATCGGGTTGCACCAACGCGACAACCGGCGCCTCATTCAAACTCTGACGCGACTACGGGATCTGGGCAACACGCTCATCGTCGTCGAGCACGACGAGGACACGATCGGCGAGGCCGACTGGGCCGTGGACATCGGCCCAGGGGCCGGCGAGCACGGTGGCCATGTCGTCTATTCCGGGCCCGTCGAGGGCCTGCGGAGCCACCCGGACTCGGTCACCGGCGCCTACCTGTCGGGTCGCCGCGAGATTGCCGTGCCGCAGCAACGCCGTGGCACGGATGCCTCGCGCGTGGTGCGCGTCGTGGGCGCGCGACAGAACAATCTGCGCGACGTCACTGCGGACTTCCCGCTCGGTGCGTTCGTCGCGATCACCGGGGTCTCAGGCTCGGGCAAGTCCACGCTCGTCAACGACATCCTCTACAACGTGCTCGCGAACAAGCTCAACGGCGCCCGCCACGTGCCCGGACGACACAAGACGGTCACCGGTTTGGAGCACCTTGACAAGGTCGTTCACGTCGACCAGAGCCCGATCGGCCGCACACCCCGATCCAACGCGGCTACCTACACGGGAGTCTTCGATCACGTCCGCAAGCTCTTCGCCGAGACGATGGAGGCGAAGGTCCGCGGTTACCTGCCGGGCCGGTTCTCCTTCAACGTCAAGGGCGGTCGTTGCGACGCCTGCTCGGGTGACGGCACGATCAAGATCGAGATGAACTTCCTGCCCGACGTCTACGTGCCGTGCGAGGTCTGTCACGGGGCCCGCTACAACCGCGAAACGCTCGAGGTCCACTTCAAGGGCAAGACGATCGCCGAGGTGCTCGACATGCCGATCGAGGAGGCGACGGAGTTCTTTGCGGCCGTCCCGGCCATCTCGCGACATCTTCGGACGCTGGACGACGTCGGGCTCGGCTACGTCCGACTCGGTCAGCCTGCGCCCACCCTGTCAGGGGGTGAGGCGCAACGCGTCAAGCTGGCCTCCGAGCTGCAGAAGCGGTCGACCGGGCGGACGATCTATGTCCTCGACGAACCCACGACCGGACTGCACTTCGAGGACATCCGCAAGCTCCTCGGCGTGCTGCAGGGGCTGGTCGACAAGGGCAACACCGTCATCGTCATCGAGCACAACCTCGACGTCATCAAGA
>JAUNUZ010000055.1:5564-9812 GCA_030537915.1 Micrococcales bacterium | reverse complement strand
TGCGGGGCCTGGATGTCGATGTGCCGGATAGAGGCCCCCGCGCCTCGTATCTGCCGTGGCGACGGCCCCCCGGCTCGGGACGGCGACGCGTCGTGACCGACGTGAACCTGCAGGTCGGCAACGGTGAGTGTCTCGCGCTCGTCGGCGAATCCGGTTCGGGCAAGTCGAGCACGCTCGCGGCGATCATGGACCTCGACCCGCGCCGCGCCGACGCCGCGAGGATCACGCTCGCGGGCAGGCTCATCCAGGATCGGGCCGACGTCCGCGAGCGCCTGCATCCGGCGGTGCAACTCGTCTTCCAGGACGCAGGTGCGGCCCTCGACCCGCGCCTGACGGTCGCCGAACTCGTCGGCGAACCCCTTCTCGTCGCAGGGTTGCCGCGCGCCGATCGAACTCGGACCGTGCGCGAGCTGCTGGAGCGTGTGGGGCTCGACGCGCCGATCCTGAGTCGCTTCAGCGCCCAGCTGTCCGGGGGACAGCGCCAACGGGTCGCGATCGCGCGAGCGCTGGCCACGACGCCACGGCTGCTGCTGCTCGACGAGCCCGTCTCGGCCCTCGACGTCTGCGTGCAGGCCGACATCCTCGACCTGCTGGAGAGGCTGCGCGCCGAGCTGGGACTCGCCTACGTCTTCGTTGCACACGATCTCGCCGTCGTGCACCGTCTCGCCGACCGCGTCGCCGTCATGTACGCCGGGCGGATCGTCGAGACCGGCCCGGCGCAGGCCCTGCTCGCGTCGCCACGCCACCCCTACACCCGCGCGCTCGTGTCGGCCGTCCCGATCCCGGACCCGATGGTGGAGCGCTCGCGGCGGGCCATCGCGCTCCCCGAGCCGGCGCCCGAGCCGGCGGGCCGAGGGGATTCCTCTGCCGTTGTCGATGACCCGCCGGGCTCAGGCTGCCCCGTCGTGCCCCGCTGCCCCCTCTACGCTCTCCTCGACCCCGAGGCTGCCCAGACCTGCCGCTGCCGGGTCCCGCAGCTGGAGCCGGTCGCCCTGGAGGCGCCGGGGCCAGCGCCGGCTTCGACCCCGGCAGAGCACGAGGTGGCCTGCCACCACCCCGCCGCCGCGACGTCCCTCCTCCCGCTGTCGAAACCAGCTGGTAGACAGCTTGGTTCGACCCCTTAGATGGCACCTACCCTGCGAGTAGAGCGAATCGATCGAGAGGACCGCACGATGACCGGCATTGCGCGCTGCGCCACCGCCGACGGGCTGCATCGCCCGCCACGCCCGCTCGGCCCGAGCGCCGTCGCGTGTCTGCTGACGCTGGCCCTGCTCGCCGCCTGCGCCACCGGCTCCGAGGCCGTGGACGCCCCCGACAATCCGGCCCCCGGCCCGCAGAACGCGAGCGAGGCCTCCCAGCTCGTGTCGACGAACCCCCAGCCGCGAGAGAGCCTGGCCCCCGGACGGGGACTCACGCTGCCCGTGGCGGACCTCACCACGCAATGGAACTTGTTCAATGTCGACGGCGCCGACGCCGACACCGGCTACATCATCAGCGCCACCGACCCCGAGCTCTACGTTTATGCGGCCGACGGGGCCGTCTCGGCGCGGCCGGAGTTCCTCACCGCCCTTCCCACCGAGACCACCCGCGATGGCAAGCAGGTGCTCACCTACCGACTCAACCCCGAGGCGACGTGGAACGACGGCACGCCGATCGACTACCGCGCCTTCGAAGCGGTTCGGAAGGTCAATGCGCGCCCCATGCAGACCGGCCGCTATGACAATGTCTCGACCGTCGGCTACGAGGACATCGAATCGGTCACCGCGGGCAGCGCACCCGGTGAGGTGGTCGTCACTTTCGATGCGGGCCACCCCTTCCACCCCGCGACCGAGCTCTTCACCACCCTGCTGCACCCCGCGGCCGCCGCGTCGCCGGAGGTCTTCAACAAGGGCTTCGTCAACAACTTCCATCCCGAATGGCGCGCGGGACCCTTCACCCTGGGGAGCATCGACACGACCGCCAAGACGCTGACCCTCGTGCGCAATCCGAGATGGTGGGGACACCCGCCGCTGCTCGAGGAGATCACCTTCCGGCAGATGGAGGACTCCACGACGATCGCTGCCTTCAAGAACGGCGAGGTCGATGCCGTCCCGTTGTCGAACGGAACGCGATACGCCCAGATCCAGGGCAGTCCCGACCTCGACATCCGACGCAGCCAGAAGCTGTCGACGGGGGTACTCATCTTCAACTCTAGTGCGCCCCCCCTCTCGGACATCTCCGTCCGCAAGGCGATGTGGCAGGCCATCGACCGCGAGCAGTGGAAGCTGGTGCGCTACAAGGGAATGAACTGGAGCGAGAAGCCGGTCAACTCGGCGCTCTACTACAGCTTCCAGCCGCAGGCGCGCGACAACATGCCGGTGACGCACAGCCTCGCGGGCGCCAAACGGACCCTCGAGGCCGCCGGCTACCGGCTCGGCGACGACGGCGTCTATGCCAAGGACGGCCGCCGACTCAGCATCAGGTTCACGTATTTCGGCGACGAACCGCTCATGACGGCGCTGGGTCAGACCGTGGCGACGCAGGCCGCCGCGGCGGGCATCGACGTGCAACTCGACAACCGCCCGTCCGGCTCCTTCAACGCCGCGATGAAGATCCGGGATTTCACCGTCGTGGCCATGGGCTGGCAGTCCAGTACACCCTCGCCGATCACGTCGGTGTGCCAGGTCATGTGCACCGACGGGCAGGGAAACCTCTCGGCAACCGGGACGCCGGCCCTCGACCGACGCATCCGGGCGCTTGGCGCCATCGCGGACCCGATCCGTCAGAGCGCCGAGATCAACGCGATCGAGAAGGAATGGCTCGCCTTCTACGGACAGATGCCACTGACCAACGGGCCCGACATCTGGGCCTACCGCAGGGGGGTCGCAAACCTGGGTCCGGCGGTCTTCGCGGGCCTGCACCCGATCTGGGAGGACGTCGGGTGGATGCGCAGCAACGCAACTCCCTGACCCGACACTCGGCCGTAGTGCTTGCACCCGGGCTGGATCTGACCTAGACACTGCACTACAGCCGCTCGCGTCAGGGCGTCGACGAGCCGGTGACCGGGGTCGCTGCCTGCGGCTCACATCGCGGTGACGCACTGCAGGGATCGGGAGGCGGCCATGGGTCGAAGACGGCGTCCCCTAGTGATTCTGCTGCTGGTCGTCACGGCCCTGTGGTTCGTGCTCGGCCCGATGCGTCACGCGCGCGAGGAAAGCGCGCCCCCCAAGGCCTCGACCGCCTGGGGATCGGCGGCTCCCAACGCCGCCAAGAGCCCCGACGGCACCCTGGGTTCGCCAGGCACGAGCGGGCCCAGCAAGGACGCGCCCTCCTCACGATCCACCGGTGGGATCTTCGATGCCATCGACGAGGCCATGCGGCGGCGGGCGCAGGAGCGGGCCACTTCGGAACCGAGCCGATCCACGCCCGGACCGGCGCGCCGCTCCACCGACTCGGGCTCGTCGTCGGGGCCTGAGTCACCGCGTGTGACGACCCGGGGTTCGATCCCGGCCGATGCGGACAAGATCATGCTCATCCTCGACGCGAGCGGTTCGATGGCGCGCCGCACGAGCGACGGCTCCACCTCGATGGAGGCGGCCCAGGACGCCCTGGCCAACGCGCTAGAGACGATCCCCGAGGGCACGCCCGTGGGCCTGCGCGTCTTCGGCTCGCGGGTCGATGGCTTGGGCCGGCCGACCCCGCAGGCCTGTCGCGACACCCGGGTCGTGCAGCCCATCGCTCCGCTCGACCGGCGTCAGATGACCACAGCGATCTTCTCCTTCGATCCGCTGGGCGAGAGCCCCATCGCGCGCTCCATCGCCGCGGCGGTCGACGATCTCGGGACGGCCGGGCGCCGCTCGATCCTGCTCGTCTCAGACGGTGCAGAGTCCTGCGCGCCCGACCCCTGCCGCGCGGTGGCCGATGCCCGGGCAGCAGGGGTGGACGTGCGCATCGACGCGGTCGGCCTGCGCGTGCAGGATCGAGCGCGCGACCAACTGCGCTGCATCGCCGCGGCGACGAACGGCTCGTATTCGGAGGCGCGCACCGACAGCGAGGTCGGCACGACGCTGCGCGCGGCCCTGCAAAGGCTGGGGGCCGAGCGCACGTCCGGTGCCGCGGGGACGGCCGCCGCATCGAAGGCCAGGGCCGCGACGACGCGGGGAGCCCCTGCGGCCGACGACGCGGGCGGTGCGGCCACGCCCGCATCGCCCGCGTCGGCCGCCTCGACCAGCCGCACGGTCTCGGCGGCGTCCTCCTCCTCCTCCGGGA
>JAUNUZ010000055.1:0-5554 GCA_030537915.1 Micrococcales bacterium | reverse complement strand
CGCCTGGACGGCCCGGGCCGCGCCGCGGGGGCGCGCCCCGGCGGCGGCCGCCGGGGGGGGTGGGCCCCCCCCCCAGGCGCCCGCGTCGGCCGGGGGGTTCGGTACCCGCGAAGCCGTCGCCTCTGGGCTCCTCTTCCTGATGCTGCTCATCTTCTTCACCGGCTCGAGCCGGCGGCACTGACACCCGCGCACCGCTCCATCCCCCTTGGCTGCGGGTCCGCCGGTGGTGCCCGGGCCTCAGCGCATCTTCTCCGGGTCGGGCCCGGTGCGCTCGCCGCGATCGAGGCCATCCAGGGCCGCCATCTCCTGACCGTCGAGGTGGAAGTCGAAGACGTCGAGATTCTGCGCCATCCGCGCCGGCGTCACCGACTTGGGGATCGCCACATGGCCGGACTCCATATGCCAGCGGAGCACGACCTGGGCCGGGGTGCGACCGTGCGCGGCGGCGATCCGTTCGACGACACGGTCGGTGAGCAGCCGGCCCCCGCGCGCCAGCGGGCCCCACGCCTCGGTCGCGATGCCGTGCTGGGCGTGGAAGGCCCGCAGCGGCTCCTGAGTCAGGTACGGGTGCAGCTCGATCTGGTTGATGGCCGGCGCTTCCCCCGTCTCGTCGATGAGGCGTTGGAGTTCGGCGATCCCGAAGTTGCTCACGCCCGCGACCCGGATCCGCCCCTCGTCCCGCAGCCGCAGCAGCGCCCGCCACGTGTCGACGAAGAGGCCTCGCTGCGGACAGGGCCAGTGGATGAGGAAGAGGTCGACGGTGTGCTGGCGCAACCGGCGCGACGACTCGTCGAAGGAGGCCAGCGTCTGGTCATACCCCTGCCGGTCGTTCCACACCTTGGTCGTGAGGAAGATGTCATCGCGCGCCACGTCCGTGTCCGCCAGCGCCTGGCCGACGCCACCCTCGTTCTCGTAGAGCGAGGCTGTGTCGATGCTGCGATAGCCGAGGTCGAGAGCGGCCCGCACGGCTGCCGACGCCTGCTCGTCGGGGATCTTGTAGACGCCGTAGCCGAGTTGCGGCATTTCGACCGAGTAGGTGCCCGCAGGCAACGGGATCATTGGGACACGCGACATGTCACGACCTTATAACGACGCCGTGATCCCACCGTGCCGCCCAGAGCCGATCCCCGGGACTGGGCCCCCCCGAGGTTCCCGGACGCGAAGCGTCACCGCAGGCCGCGCGCTACAGTCCGAAGCATGGCGTCCATCTCCTCTGTCCTCATTGCAAACCGTGGCGAGATCGCCGTTCGAGTAGCACGGGCCTGCGCCGACGCGGGCATCCGCTCGATCGCCGTCTACGCCGAGCCGGACAGGGACGCGCTGCACGTCAAGGTGGCCGAGGAGGCCTACGCCCTGGGCGGGTCCACCCCCGGCGACAGCTACCTCGACCAGGCCAAGCTGCTGGCTGTCGCGGCGGAGGCGGGGGCGGACGCCGTGCACCCCGGTTACGGCTTCCTCTCCGAGAACGCCTCCTTCGCCCAGGCCGTCATGGATGCCGGGCTCATCTGGATCGGCCCGCCGCCGCGGGCCATCGACTCCCTCGGCGACAAGGTGAAGGCCCGTCACATCGCCAAGCGCGCGGACGCACCCCTCGTGCCCGGCACCCAGGACCCCGTGGCCGACGCCGATGAGGTCGTCGCTTTCGCGAAGGAGCATGGCCTCCCGGTCGCGATCAAGGCGGCCTTCGGCGGAGGCGGTCGCGGTCTGAAGGTGGCCCACAACCTGGCGGACATCCCCGAGCTCTTCGACTCAGCGGTGCGCGAGGCCGTCGGCGCCTTCGGACGTGGCGAGTGCTTCGTCGAGCGCTATCTGGTGAGCCCCCGGCACGTCGAGACCCAGTGCCTGGCCGACGAGCACGGCAACGTCGTCGTCGTCTCCACGCGCGACTGCTCGCTGCAGCGCCGCCACCAGAAGCTCGTCGAGGAGGCCCCGGCCCCCTACCTCAGCGACGAGCAGAACGCCGAGCTCGTGCGCGCGAGCAAGGCGATCCTCACCGAGGCCGGCTATGTCGGCGCGGGGACGTGCGAGTTCCTCGTCGCACAGGACGGCACGATCAGCTTCCTGGAGGTCAACACCCGCCTCCAGGTGGAGCACCCGGTGACCGAGGAGGTCACGGGCATCGACCTGGTCAGGGAACAGTTTCGCATCGCCGCTGGTGAGGAGCTCGGCTTCGACGACCCAACGCCGCGCGGACACAGCATTGAGTTTCGGATCAACGGCGAAGACCCGGGGCGCGGCTTCTTGCCCGCCCCGGGCACGGTGCTGCGCTTCGAGCCGCCCAGCGGCCCCGGGGTGCGACTGGACTCCGGGGTGGTGGCCGGTGACATCATCTCGGGCGCGTTCGACTCGATGCTCGCCAAGCTCATCGTCACGGGCGCGACGCGTCAGCAGGCGCTCGAGCGGTCCCGGCGCGCGCTGGCGGAGTTCGTCATCGAAGGGATGCCGACCGCGCTGACCTTCCACCGAGTCGTCGCGGCCGATCCGGCGTTTGCGCCGGACAACCCCGATGAGCCCTTCGAGGTGCACACCCGTTGGATCGAGACCGAATTCGACAACACGATCGAGGCCTACTCCGGGCCCACCGGGGACACTCCGGAGGCGAGTGAGCGTCAGCGCCTCATCGTCGAAGTCGGCGGCAAGCGCGTGGAGGTGTCCCTGCCCGGCGACCTGCAGCTGGGAGGCGGCGCCAGCGCCAGGCGCAAGGCGCCGCGACGCTCCGGCGGATCGAGCAAGAGCAGCGGAGCTGCCGCCGGCGACGCCCTCACCGCGCCCATGCAGGGCACGATCGTCAAGCTCGTCGTGGAAGAAGGCGCCACTGTGGCCGAGGGAGACCTCGTCCTGGTGCTCGAGGCGATGAAGATGGAGCAGCCGCTGACGGCCCACAAGGCTGGCGTGATCACGGGGCTGACGGCCAAGGTCGGCGAGACGGTCGCCAGCGGGACGGTGTTGGCCACGATCACCGACGCTCCGGCGGCGGACGCGCCCGCCGCCGACGCCTAGGCCGGGCCCAGCCGGCCGAACCCGACGCTTCGGGGCCGGCCGATCGTGCTATCTGCCATCCGGCGGTGATCTGAGTTCGTCGAACGGGTTCGGCGTGCCGATCGACTCCGGCTTGTCGATGGGGTCGACGCGCACGGGATCAGGCGCCTGGGGCTGCTGGTGCTCCTCGCGGTAGGCATCCTTTGCCTCCGCGGGCACCCCGAGAGCCTTGTCCAGGCCGTCCCGCCCCTTGGTGAGCTTGTCCTGGAACTTGCTGCCGGTCTTGTCGTTGACGAGCGACTCGACCTTGTCCAGGCCACCGCGGACGGCATCGGGGTTGTCCTTGAGCAGCCGTTTGGCCTTGGCGAACATGCCGGACACATCGACCATCGAAATCCTCCTGTGAGATCACGCGCTCAGCGGCGTAGCTACGCCGCTGAGCGTGAGGCTACCCCGCGGGTCCGACTAGCCACCCGGCCGACGGGCCGGCAGCCTCACCTGGGCACCGCAGCTGCGGGTGGCCTCAGTCGTCAAGGCGGTGTAGACGCCGCGCTGCCTCGGCGATCGAACCGCTCAGAGAGGGGTAGACGGTGATCGTCGTCGCCACCTGGTCCACGGTGAGTTGGTGCTGGACCGCCAGCGCGATCGGGAAGATGAGCTCGCTGGCGCGCGGCGCCACGACCACCCCGCCGAGGATCGTGTTGCTGCCGTTGCGGGCGAAGAGCTTGACGAATCCTTCGGGAATGTTCTCCATCTTGGCCCGCGCATTGGTAGCCAGCGACATCGTCAGGACCCGCATGTCCGCGGGACGGGCGTCGGCCTCGGCCTGAGTGACCCCGACGGTGCCGATCTCGGGATCGGTGAAGATGTTCGCGCTGATACCGCGCGTCGAGAGCGGATGCACGGCGTCCCCGAGTGCGTGCGCGACGGCGATACGGCCCTGCGCTGCGGCCACCGACGCGAGCGGCAGGACCCCGGTGCAGTCCCCGGCCGCGTAGATCCCGCGGACCGACGTGCGGGACACTCGGTCGACCAGGATGTGACCGCCGGGCCCGGTCTCGACGCCTACCTGCGCGAGGCCAAGGTCCTGCGTCTGCGGGACGGAGCCGACAGCCAGCAGCGCATGGCTCCCCTCGATCTCGCGACCGTCCTCCAGGCGCACGAGAACGCCTTTCGCCGTGCGATCCATGGACGAGGCGCGGGAGCGGTTGAGAACCTCCATGCCGCGATGACGTAAGACGTCCTCGATGAGGGCCGCAGCGTCTGGATCCTCGCCCGGCAAGACCCGGTCGCGGGAGGACACGAGGACGACATTGCTGCCGAGGTGCAGATAGGCCTGGGCGAATTCGGCTCCGGTAACACCCGATCCGATGACGACCAGGCGCTGCGGGAGCTCTCGCAGGCTCCACACCTGCTGCCAGGTGAGGATGCGCTCCCCGTCGGGGCGGGCCGTCGGCAGGATCCGCGGCGTGGCACCGGTGGCGAGCAGGATCATGTCGGCTTCAAGGCTCTGCTCGCAGCTGTCGGCTCCGCGGACCGCGACCGCAGCGGGGCCGCTGAGGCGACCCCGCCCCTTGACGATCCGGACGCCGGCGCGCTTCAAACCCGCGCGGATGTCCTCGCTCTGCGCCCCGGCCAACTCCATGATCCGATCGTTGATCTCGCCGAGTTGGGCGGGGTCGCCGGTCGTGGGGTCACCGTCGTGATCGGGCCGGTAATGGATGCCCATGCGCACGGCGCTCGCGACGAGCCGACCGAGGTAACCGCCCGTGGCGATGAGCGCCTTGCTCGGCACGCAGTCGGTGAGGACGGCAGCGCCGCCCATGCCGTCGCGCTCCACGACCGTCACGTCGGCCCCGAGCGCCGCCGCGACGAGCGCCGCTTCGTACCCACCGGGTCCCCCACCCAGCACCACCACTGCGTTTCGTCTCATCCGCACCCCACCAGTGTTTCAGAGGGGTGCGAATGCGGCCCTCGCGGCGGCGCACACGGGTGCAAGGTGACGAATGAGTACGACTACTCAGGACAGCCCGGTACGCGGCTGGCAGGCTCGTCATCGGGGCCGGATCTGGCCGATCTGCCATCGCGCGGGATGCTGCATAGGGGGGGAGCATCCCGCGCGATGTCGCATTCCCGCGCGCGATCGTTGGTTCGGTTGGCCTCGACGGGGAAGTCGGCAAGTATGGTGGCGCACGCCCCTCCCGCGGCGTGCCCCCTCCCCTGCTTCGGAAAGCCGGAGATAACGATGAGCACCGCAATCCGCAACCTGGCAGGCCGCTTCGGTCGGAAGGCTGGGTCCCAGCAGCCGCCCGCAGTTGCGACTCCCACCTCCTACGCCCCCGTTGCTTCCCCCGCCGTGCAGCGGTCGCCCGCCGTCTCGGCCGAGACGTCCGGGGTGGACGTGTGTGCCGGGCCATCGACGACGGCCGTCTCGGCGACGATCTCGGCCACGTCGGCCGTGCCCTCGACGGCGCCCTGGTCGGCACCCGTGTTCGGGGCGGGCGCGGTCGACGTGTCGCCCATCGGCTCCGGGTCCGCCTCGGCGGCGTTCTCCTCGGCAGCCACCGTCATCGCC
>JAUNUZ010000054.1 GCA_030537915.1 Micrococcales bacterium | reverse complement strand
TTTGAACCTGCGACATCGTGCTCCCAAAGCACGCGCGCTACCAAGCTGCGCCACAGCCCGTGACACCTCAGCGTAGCTGCTGGCCCACGGCTCTGGTTGGCACCTGGCCGACGGGCCTTGCGCCTCGCCGGCCCAGGTCTGACGACCTCGCTGCGAAGAGACCGGAGGTCATGCCTGAGGCTGGGGCTGGGCTAGACTTGCGGACCGTCGGCGCCGCTGTGTGCGCTGCGCGCGGGTGTAGCTCAATGGTAGAGCCCCAGTCTTCCAAACTGGCTACGCGAGTTCGATTCTCGTCACCCGCTCCACGTGGTCAAAGGCCCCGCCGATCGACGGGGCCTTTGCCGTTCCTCCGGATCGTCCAGCTCAGTCGGGCAGCCTCCCGTCCCGCTCGAGGACCTCGATCAGATCGATCCGCCGCTGATGACGCGCGTCGTGTGAGAAGGGCGTCTGCAAGAAGGTCTTGACGATCGCCTTCGCGTCGTCCTCGCTCGTCATTCGCGCCCCGATGGCGACGACCTGGGCGTCATTGTGCTGGCGGGCCAGCTGCGCCGTTTCGGTCGTGTAAGCAAGCGCCGCTCGGACACCAGAGACCTTGTTTGCGGCGATCTGCTCACCATTGCCCGACCCTCCCAGGACGATCCCGAGGGAGTCCGGCTCGGCGATCACGGCCTGCGCCGCCGGCACGACGAATCTGGGGTAGTCATCGTCTGGGTCGTAGTCGTGCGGACCATGGTCCACGGGCTCGTGTCCGAGCTCGGCGACGTAGGCGACGAGCGCCTCCTTGAGCTCGTAGGCCGCGTGGTCTGCCCCCAGATGTACGCGCATGTCGTTCTCCGCTCTTTGGGATGGGTCGTGGTCACTCGAAGATCGGCTCGACGTCGCGGGAACGCTTCAGCTCGAAGAAGCCGGGGGTGCCCGCGACCAGGAGGCAGCCGTCCCACAGCTTGCCGGCAGCCTCGCCCTTGGGCGCCGGGGAGACGACCGGACCGAAGAAGGCGATCCCCTCGACGGCCACGATCGGAGTCCCGACCTCGTCACCGACCTGGGAGATCCCCTCGAGGTGGCTGGCGCGTAGTGCGTCGTCATATTCCGTGGATTCAGCCGCTTCGGCCAGCTCGGCGGGCAAGCCGACCTCGGCGAGGGATTCGGCGATGACGCGGGCCCGTTCCTGGGGGTCGCGCAGCGAAAGCTCACCCAGGTGGATCCTGGTCCCCATCGCGTCGTAGAGCTTTTTGACCACCTCATCGCCGTGCGAGTTGCGAGCGGCGATGATGACGCGCACCGGCCCCCAGGCACCATCCATGAGCGCGCGGTAATCCTCGGTCAGGTCGCGCCCCTCATTGAGAACCGCAAGGCTCATCACCGACCACGTCACCTGGACGTCGCGAACCCTCTCGACCTCCATGAGCCACCGGGAAGTCATCCACGCCCACGGGCAGGCCGGGTCGAACCACATCTGCGCTTTGGAAGCAGTCATAATCGCAATCCTGGCAGGCCGCAGGCCGGCCCAGCGATCGGGGCTGCGCGGCACGGCGGCCGGCGCGCTGCTCGCACGGAGCTTGTCGGAGCCGCATGCGAGGATGCGCGAAGCGCGGACCACCCCCGCGACACGCCGCAAGACTTTGGGAGCTGACAGCCGTGGCCGGAGAGAACCTCACCCGCGAAGACGCCGCCGAGCGCGCCGAGCTCATCACCGTTAGCACCTGCGACGTCGCGCTCGACGTGACGATCGACGAAGCAACCTTCCCCACTCGCAGCACGATCCGCTTCGCCGCAGACCGCCCCGGAGCCTCGACCTTCGTGGACTTCCTCGGCGCCTCCGTCGATTCGATCACCCTCAATGGGCGCCCCCTCGACCCGTCGCGTCACTACGACGGAGCCCGGGTCACGCTGCCTGAGCTCGCGGCCGACAACGAGGTCGTCATCGAAGCCACCGGGCGCTTCATGAATACCGGCGAGGGTCTGCACCGGTTCGTCGACCCCGTCGACAACCAGGTGTACCTCTACACGCAGTTCGAGGTGGCCGACGCGCGCCGGATGTTTCCCGTCTTCGACCAGCCCGACCTCAAGGCGCGGTTCGCGTTCACGGTGACCGCCCCCGCGCACTGGCAGGTCATCTCCTGCCAGCCCACGCCCGAGCCTGTCCCGGTCGGCGAGCGGGTGTCGCCCGGTTCCGATCCTGGACTACCGGTCGCGACCTGGGCCTTCGAAGCCACTCCCCCGCTGTCGAGTTACGTGACAGCGCTGGTGGCAGGCCCGTACGAGGTCGTCCGCGACGAGCTGACCTCGCGCGACGGGCGCGTCGTGCCGCTCGGGCTGTTCTGCCGGGCCTCCCTGCGCGAACACCTCGATCCGGAGGCCCTCTTCGAGCTGACGAAGGCCGGATTCACCTTCTACGAAACCGAATTCGACCTCGCCTATCCCTTCGCGAAATACGACCAGATCTTCACGCCAGAGTTCAACGCCGGCGCGATGGAGAACGTCGGTGCCGTCACCTTCAACGAGATGTACGTCTTCCGGGCCCGCGAGACGCAGTCCCGGATCGAGCGGCGCGCACTGACCCTGCTGCACGAGCTGGCCCACATGTGGTTCGGCGACCTGGTGACGATGCGCTGGTGGGACGACCTATGGCTCAACGAGTCGTTCGCCGAGTGGGCGAGCACGACGGCCCAGGCCGAGGCGACGCGGTGGACGACTGCGTGGACGACCTTCGCCACGGCGGAGAAGAACTGGGCTTATCGGCAGGATCAACTCTCTTCGACCCACCCGATCGTCGCGCCGATCCGGCACCTGGAGGACGTCGAGGCGAACTTCGACGGGATCACCTACGCCAAGGGCGCCTCGGTCCTCAAGCAGTTGGTCGCCTACGTCGGGCGCGACGCCTTCCGAGAGGGACTGCGGGCCTATTTCCGAGCGCACGCCTGGGGCAACACGACGATGGCGGACCTACTCCGCGAGCTGGAGTCGGCCTCGGGTCGGGACCTGTCAACCTGGTCCGACGCGTGGCTCCACACCGCGGGCGTCAACACTTTGTGGGCCGAGGTCGGTGTTGTCGACGGCGTCATCGCCGCTGCGGCCCTCCGGCAGTCGGCTACCCCCCAATTCCCCACGCTTCGCCCGCACCGACTCGCGCTAGGGCTCTATGGCCTGCAGACGCTCGGCGATTCGGAGGCGATGCCGGGCCGGCGCCTCGTGCGAACAGAGCGCTTCGAGGTCGACATCGACGGGCCATCGACGCAACTGGCGGATCTCGTGGGCCGACCGATGCCGGACGTCTTGCTCGTCAACGACGACGACCTGGCCTACGCCAAGATCCGGATCGACGAACGCTCCCTGGAGACCGTGACTGCGGTGCCCGCCGGTTTCACGGACTCACTACCGCAGGCCCTCGTGCTCGGCGCGATGTGGGACATGACTCGGGACGCCCAACTGACGGCCCCGAGCTTCGTGCGCTTCGCGCTGGCATGCCTGCCTGCCGAGCGGGATTCCACCCTCGTGCGGGTCCTCCTGGGTCAGGTCGAGTCCGCCACGCGTTTCTACACCTGCGCCGAGCACCGCGCGGGACTTGCCGCACACGTCGCCGAAGGCCTGCGGGACCTGGCCCTGACTGCGGAGCCGGGCAGCGATGCGCAATTGCAGTTCGTCACGGCGTTCGCGAACTGGTCCCAAACGCCGGCCGACCTCGACCTCATCGAGGGGCTGCTCGAGGGGACCACCAACCTCGACGGCCTCGCCGTCGACACCGAGATGAGGTGGACCCTGCTCACGTCGTTGGCCGTCGGCGGGCGCGCCGACAGGGCGCGGATCGACGCCGAACGTCGACGAGACGACACGGCCACGGGTCGTGAGCGAGCCGCCCGGGCGCTCGCCGCCCGCCCCACCGCGCAGGCGAAGGAGGATGCCTGGGTCGCCGCCGTCGAGACGCCCGGGTTGCCCAACCAGACGATCGACGCCATCGCGCAGGGCTTCGGCCGCGTTCACGACAGCAGCCTCCTGCTCCCCTACATCCAGCGCTACCACGACGCTCTCGACACCGTTTGGCGGGAGCGGACCTTCGCCATCGCGGAGTCCATCGTGCTCGGCTTCTACCCCCTCGTAGTAGCAGACCGCGTGCTGCTCGAGGCCTCCCAACAGTGGCTCGACACCCACCCTGAGGCACCGGACGCCCTCGTGCGGCTCGCTGCCGAGAACAGGGACAGCATCGCGCGGGCGCTGCAGGCGCAGGCGTTCGACGCGGCGGCCGCGCAGTAGTCGATGAGCCGGCAGCCATCGGCGTCGTCGCCGAGCCACCCACCGAGCCACCGGTCGAAGACCCGGCGCGATCGAATCCTCACCAGGCCTGTTCTCGCGTGGGCGGCGTATGACTGGGGGTCGGCCGCCTTCAACGCCGTCATCACAACCTTCGTCTTCACCGTCTACCTGACGAGCTCCTCCTTCGGACCCAAGGACGAGACCTCCTCGACCCTGGGCCTGGGGCTGACGATCGCGGGGTTGGTCATCGCGTTGCTCGCCCCGGTGACCGGTCAGCGCGCGGACCGCGCCGGCCGGGGCACGTTCTGGCTCGGGGTCAACACTGTGCTCGTCGTCATCTGCTCGGCCTGCCTCTATTTCGTACGGCCCGACCCCGCCTTTCTCTGGCTCGGGGTGGCCCTGGTAGGACTCGGCAACATCTTCAGCGAGTTCGCGGGAGTGCAGTACAACGCGATGCTCACGCGGATCTCGACCCCGGCCACGATGGGGCGGATCTCCGGGATCGGGTGGGGATCGGGCTACCTCGGCGGCATCGTCCTCCTCGCGTTGTTAGTGGTCGGCTTCATCAACCCCGAGCACGGCTGGTTCGGTGTGACCAAGGCCGACGGCCAGAACGTGCGGGTCGCCATGCTCGTCGCCGCAACGTGGTTGGCCGTGTCCTCGATCCCGCTTCTGGTCACCGTGCGTGATCGAGGCGGCGCCGAGGGGTCCACGGCGCGACCCTCGAGGTCCGGGTTGGCCGCGACCTACCGGGCCCTGTGGCGGACGATCACGGGCCTGTGGCGCACCAACCCGCACACGCTCTACTTCCTGATGGCCTCGGCGGTCTTCCGCGACGGGCTCGCGGGCGTCTTCATCTTCGGTGGAGTCATCGCGGCGGGCACGTTCGGCTTCTCGGCGGGCCAGGTCATCGTCTTCGGGATCGTCGCCAATATCGTCGCGGGGATCGCCACGATCTCCCTCGGCGTCCTCGACGACCGCCTGGGCTCCAAGAACGTCATCGTCGCGTCCCTCACCTGCATGTCACTTGCAGGGCTCGGCATCTTCTTCTTCCACGACCGGGGGCCGACGGCTTTCTGGATTCTCGGGCTCATTCTGTGCATCTTCGTCGGCCCGGCCCAGTCGGCCTCCCGCACGTTCCTGGCTCGGCTCATCCCCGAGGGGCACGAGGGTGAGGTCTTCGGGCTCTACGCCACGACAGGACGAGCCGTCAGCTTCCTCGCGCCGATGATGTTCGCCCTCGCCATCGAGCTCGGACGACGAACCGTCGCCCCGGGCGTCGATGCCCAGTATTGGGGCATCCTCGGCATCATCCTCGTGCTGCTCCTCGGGCTGGCTCTCCTCCTGCCCGTGCATCCGCTCCAGCAGCGGCTCAGCGGCGACGCCCTCGGTGGACACAGCGCGCCAGACGCCGAGCCCAGCGCGAGGCCATGAGGTCTTCCAGGAGCACCGGAGTCCCGTCGGGGCCTGCGAGGGGTAACCGCCAGTTGGGGTACTCCTCGTTGGTCCCCGGTTGATTCATCGTGCGGCGGTCCCCGACGAGGTCCGGGACCGAGACCCCAAGCAGCAGCGCCGGCGAGCGCGACAGGTAGCGGTACAAGCCCTCGACGACGCGCTCGAGGTGCAACTCCACCGCGGCGTCTGACCAATTGCTCAGGTCGGGGACGTCGTCGAGCAAGCCGCGCTCACGAAGGGCCTGAAGCATCGCGAGGCGGCCGGCCTCGTCCTCCTTGCGCTCCACCTCCAGCGGCCGGGTGAACACCCCGAGCTCGTCACGGACGCGAATGTGCTCACCGGTGAGGTAGCCGGCCGCGGGCGGCAGATCATGGGTCGTCACCGAGGCCAGGCAGAGGCTGCGGTACTCCTCCGGTCGGCGCGGGGAACCGTCCTGGTGTCGCTCGAACCACAGGATCGATGTGCCGAGCACGCCGCGCCCGGCCAGGTAGTCACGCACCCACGGCTCAACCGTGCCCAGATCCTCCCCGACGATGAGGGCGTCGGAGCGGTGCGCCTCGAGGACGAGGATGCCGATCAGCGCCTCGTGGTCGAAGCGCACGTAGGTGCCGTCTATCGCATCATGACCCTGCGGCACCCACCAGAGCCGGAAGAGCCCGATGATGTGATCGATGCGCAGCCCGCCGGAATGCCGAAGCGCGGCTCTGATCATGTCCCGGAAAGGGACATAACCGGACTCCTCGAGCCGGTCCGGTCGCCACGGGGGTTGGCTCCAGTCCTGACCGCGCTGGTTGTAGGGGTCCGGCGGAGCCCCGACGGTAACGCCGCAGGCGAGCGTGTCGCCCAAGCTCCAGGCATCGGCGCCCTGCGGGTGCACCCCGACCGCGAGGTCCTGGACCACCCCTAGCGTCATTCCAGCCTCGCGCGACTCGCGCTGGACGGCGGCAAGCTGACCGTCGACGATCCACTGGCACCACATGACGAAGACGACGTCGTCGTGGTGTTTCTCGCGCTCCGCCTCGACCGCAGCCGAGCGGCGGTCCTGCAAGTCCTGCGGCCACGGGGCCGTGTGGTGGTCGTGGAGGACGCACCACGTCGCATAGTCGAGCAACCCGTCGCCCTCGCGTTCGCAGAACGCCTCGAATGCGGACTGGCGGCGCGCCGTCCGGGGCTGTGCGAAGACGAGGCGCAGGGCCTCCTTTTTGGCCTTCCACGTCGGATCGCGCTCGATCCGATCGGAGGCGTTCGCCAGGCGCGCCTGTGCGGCCAGCCTCTCGACACGGGCACGCACGTCCGGCTCCAGATAGGCCACCTCGGGGATGTCCTCGACCCGGACGTAGAGAGGGTTGACGAACCGACGCGAGGTCGGCAGATATGGCGAGGGCTCCATCGGAGTCGAGAATTCCGCGGCGTGCACGGGGTTGATGAGCGTGAAGTCCGCGCCGAGGTCGCGGGCCGACCAGACCGCCATGTCTGCAAGATCCCCTAGATCTCCCACACCCCAGGAGTGGCGCGACCGCACCGAGTACATCTGCGTCATGAGGCCCCAGGCGCCGTCTTTGGCGACCGCATCGGGCAGCGTGAGCTCCTCGGGGACGACGACCACCACGCCGGTCTGCGGTGCCTCGACGTCGGGGATGTGCGCGTAGAGCGTGTGCCAACCCAGCGGCAAGTCCGCGGGCAACTCGAAGGTGGCGACTCCGACGAGGGCCCCGTCGACCCAGCACGGGTCCACCCAGTCGTTGGTCTGGCCGAGCTCGCGGCGGCCACCCCAGTTCTCCAGCTCGACCCAGGCGGAGACCGCGGCGCCGTCGAGCACGTGCACACGGACCAGCGTGGCCGATCCGCTGCGCTGCATGGTGAAGCCCGGGACTCGGCGGCGCCAGGGACGCAAAGCGGCCTCCTGCAGCTCCGCCCGGGCGTCGGCATCGGACTCGACGGGGACGCCGAGCGCGCCCAGGACCAGCCGAATAGTCTGCGCCGAGACGATCACGTGGCGGCCCTGCCAATCCCAGTACTCGGTCGCGACGCCATGGACGCGGGCCAGGTCGGCGAGGGCGGTCGAGGGGGCGTGGGTCGTCACGACGGACCTTTCGAGGCGCGGGCAGGTTGAGCAGCGCCCCCGATCCTATGCCCGCACTTCATCGCCGGTAGTCGACCTCCGTGCATCCCGGGGGCGCCTCCAGATCAACCAGATTCCTCCTGCGCGTCCAGGGCGTGACCAGTCCGCCACGACACAATGAGCGGCATGCGCTCGTCCTCGTCGCGAACCACCGACCCTTTTGCTGCCCTGAGCAACCTGAACAAGCTGGGCACCCTGAGTTGGGAGCAGACGTGGAACTGGTTCCTCAACGCCCCGTTGCACATCCTGCTCATCATCGCGATCGCGACGATCTCGCGTTGGCTGCTGCACCGCAGCATCAACGTCCTGGTCAGGTCGCTCATCGCGCGTAAGCAGACGGTGACGGACTCCGGCACGATCCAAGTCGTGGAACCGGTGCCGACGATGGAGCTGCCGGTGATGCGCCGCGGCGCCCGCAGGGCCGCCAAGTTGCTCACCCGGTCTGGCCTCGTCGACAACGAACGGCAACGACAGCGCGTGGAGACGCTCGGTTCGGTTCTGCGCAGCATCGCGTCTGTCGTCATCTGGGGCATCGCCGTACTCATGATCGGTCAGGAACTCGGCCTCAATATGGCCCCGGTACTCGCGTCGGCCGGCGTCGGCGGAGTTGCTCTCGGATTCGGAGCGCAAAGCCTTGTCAAGGACTTCCTCTCGGGCATGTTCATGATCGTCGAGGACCAGTACGGCGTCGGCGACCTCATCGACACAGGAGAGGTCGTCGGCACGGTCGAAGAGGTCTCGCTGCGCACTACCCGACTGCGTGATCTCACGGGCGTCGTGTGGTACGTCCGCAATGGGGAGATCGTGCGCATCGCGAACCGATCCCAGGGATGGCAGACGGCCACCATCGACTTCCCGGTCGCCATCGACGAGGACCCCGCAAAGGTCACCGCCGTCTTGGGCAAGGTCGTCGACGGGATGCAGGAGGATCCCAGGTGGCGTAAGGCACTCCTGGAGGAGCCGACCGTCGCCGGAGTGGAGTCAATGTCGGGGGGCACCATGACGATCCGCGTCTTCGGCAAGTGCGCGCCCAACAAACATTGGGGTGTCCAACGCGACATCCGCGAACGCGGTCAGATGGCTCTGGCCAAGGCCGGCATTCGCGGCCCGATCCTCATGCCCGGCTTCATCGAGGCCGACCCGACGAGCAAACCGCCCAATGTGATGCCACCGACCAACACCTGAACGGGCCATCGGGAAGGGAGAACGCCAGGCAACTCAGCTGGCCCGCGACGGTGCACACCAGACGCCGATCAACCAGGCGCGTGACGAGCGATGGCGAGCAGCTGATCGCGGTCGAGGACGCCGGACCCGTGCGCCGAGGCGTCGATGCCGGCGCGACGGCGCCTCTGAGAGGATGTGGGCGTGAGCGAACAGCAGGTGACGTACTTCGAGGCCATGGGTGGGCACGCGTTCTTCGACGATCTCGTCGCGGAGTTCTACCGCGGGGTAGCCGACGACGCCGAGCTTCGCTCGATGTATCCCGAGGAGGATCTCGCGCCGGCGCAGGAGCGGCTGCTGCTGTTCCTCGAGCAGTACTGGGGCGGTCCGAGTACGTACTCGGACTCCCGCGGACACCCACGTTTGCGGATGCGGCACTTCCCGTATGCCGTGACGCCGCGGATGCGCGATGCCTGGCTGCACCACATGCTGGCCGGAATCGACATCGTGGGTCCGCGGCACGGGCTCGACCCGCACCTGGACGCAACCCTGCGCGACTACCTGACGCGCGCGGCCTGGTCGATGGTCAACTCCGAGGAAGGCCAGCCGGCCCCGGCTCATCGGATGTGAGCACCCAACTCACGCAAGCCGCACAGACAGTGTCGGTTCGCTATCGGTCAAGCACTAAACAACTGACTGTTAACGGAGCGGCCACGCGAGCTGGCGGGCGTCCGGTGCGCTAATCGGTTGCGGCGAGCTGGCGGGTGGGCAGCAGGGAAGGCTGTGGGGACAACGAGTGCGTCGGGCCAGCAGAGCCGGGTGGACGCGCGCGGAAGGGGTGATGGGGGACGGATGGAACGGGCCTTCGCCGCACCCAGGAGCGGCGTCACGCCTGCAGCCTGCGAAGGGCGGCGAAGCCCAGGATCC
>JAUNUZ010000053.1 GCA_030537915.1 Micrococcales bacterium | reverse complement strand
GGTGTTGGAGCCGGCGTTGCCCTTACGCAGCAACCCGGCCAGCGGTTCCCCGGTCCCGGCGGCGCCGTGGTCGACAAACGCCTCCAGCGGGTGGAACCCAAACCCGCGCTTGAACGTGGGCGCCGCGTGCTCCTTCTCCGAATGGGCCGTGACCAGGGTCGCGTCCACATCGATCACCAGCGGATCCCTGGCGTTGATGTCGTGGTCCGGGGCCCGGCCACCCGCGAGCGTCCACGCCCGAGCCCGCGCCGACGCCCTGGCCGTGTCGATCGCGGTCAGCACCTGCGTGGCGTCGGCGGCCAACGCAGCGATCGTGCGGGACACGGTCGCGTCCGAGGCGACCAGCCCGTACACGCCCGGCTCCGCGCGCAGCAAGGCGATGTCGGCCAGGCAGTCCCCACCCAGCGCCAACCCGATCGCCAAGTCCAGGACCACCTTGCCCGGGTCGTGCACCGCCAACGGTTTCCGCCACGGCGCCAAGACCGCTGACAGGTCGTGGCCCAGGCCGGTGACCGCGACCGTCTCGGTCAGCAGGACCCCACCGGCCTGACCGACCGCGGGCACTTCGGCCGTGTCGACGTGGACACGCGGATACAACCGGGTAATCTGACTCACCTGGAAGGTGCCCCTTGTTCAGCGGTTCTGTGGCTCTAGACAATCCACATTCTCGCTGGTCAGGAGCACTTTTCGCGTTAACGACACCTCACCCCCGATGAAATCTCCGGGCTAGATGAACGTATGGCTTTGGAGCTAAGTGGCGGCGTCCCAGGGTAGTTGCGTGGCGGTCCGGCGCGATCGCGTGGCCCTCGCCGCGATCCACCGCGGGCTCACTGGATCGCGCGGCCGACGGTCCAGCGGGCCACCCCGGACTTCTCGGCGAACTCGGCGCTGGTGTGGGTCGAGTCCAGGGTCGTGGTGGCGCACCCAAGCCGGGCCATCCGTTTCGCGCTCGCGTGGACCGAGGTCATACCGTCACCCTCGCTCAAGTCGTTTCCGAGATACGCGGGGCGAACCCAGGGGCATTCGAGCCAGTAGCAGAGGCTGAGGTTCAAACCTCATTGGTGGGCGTATCCGCGCGCGCCCCGGCGCCTAACGCAGAACCATGGTCGTTGTGCCACCTTCAGGACGTCGAACAGCCGCAGATCGTGGTGCCTCAGGCAGGATTGAGAAGCTCGCAAACCGGGTGCAGGGTGATGGGGGTGGCCCAGCTCAGGGAGCACAAGCGACGTGACCGGATCGGGGGTCGCGTCCGTTTGCTAGGTGGCCCCGGTGTCGCTGCTGGGGGAGTGACCCCGACGGTCACCACTTTGGCCGGTACATGGACGCGGACCCGGGGCAGCGGTTACGGTGGCAAGGTGTCCATCGACCTGCACGACCTCCTGCTTCGTCGCCGCGGCGAGGGCTACTGACAGGCCGCCCTCGTCGCGGAGTCCGTGCTGTCCGGCCTGAGAGCACCGAGACCACGACGACGTAGAGGCGAGAAGACGATGGACAACAAGCAGCAGCCCTCGGGCATGCCAGTCGGCAAATACGTTCCCTTTCAGGACCAGATTCGGGTCGAGCTGCCCGACCGGACCTGGCCGGACAAGACCATCACCAAGGCCCCACGCTGGTGCGCGGTCGACCTGCGCGACGGTAATCAGGCGCTCATCGACCCCATGAACCGCGAGCGCAAGCTGCGCATGTTCCAGCTGCTCGTGCAGATGGGTTACAAGGAGATCGAGGTCGGCTTCCCCTCGGCCAGCCAGACCGACTTCGACTTCTGTCGCGAGCTCATCGACGACGGACACATCCCCGATGACGTGACGGTCCAGGTGCTGACGCAGGCGCGGGACCACCTCATCGAGCGCACCTACGACGCAATCGCTGGTGCCAAGCAGGCGATCGTCCACCTCTACAACTCGACGTCCGCGCTGCAGCGTCGCGTCGTCTTCGACAAGGATCAGGATGGCATTGTCGACATCGCGCTGCAGGGTGCGCGGTTGTGTCGCAAGCTCGAGGAGACGATCCCGCAGACGGCCATCACCTACGAATACTCCCCGGAGTCCTACACGGGTACCGAGCTGGAGTTCGCGGTGCGAATCTGCAACGAGGTCGCGGAGGCATTCGAGGCGACGCCGGAGCGTCCGGTGATCGTCAACCTGCCGGCGACGGTCGAGATGGCGACCCCGAACGTCTACGCGGACTCGATCGAGTGGATGTCGCGCAACCTTGCGCGGCGCGACTCGATCATCCTGTCCCTGCACCCGCACAACGACCGTGGGACCGGTGTCGCGGCAGCCGAACTGGGCTACCTGGCCGGCGCCGACCGTATTGAGGGATGCCTCTTCGGCAATGGCGAGCGCACCGGCAACGTCTGCCTCGTGACCCTGGGCCTCAACCTCTTCAGCCAGGGCGTCGACCCGCAGATCGACTTTAGCGATATCGACCACGTCCGCCGGACCGTCGAGCATTGCAACCAACTGCCGGTGAGCGAGCGCCACCCCTACGGGGGCGACCTGGTCTTCACGGCCTTCTCGGGGTCACACCAGGACGCGATCAAGAAGGGCTTCGACGACATGGAGCGCCGATCCCGCGCGTCTGGCCAGGCGATCGACGAACTCGTCTGGGGTGTGCCGTATCTCCCGATCGATCCGCACGACCTGGGTCGCTCCTACGAGGCCGTCGTGCGTGTCAACTCCCAATCCGGCAAGGGCGGGATCGCCTACCTCATGCGAAACGAGCACCAGCTCGACCTGCCCCGGCGGATGCAGATCGAGTTGTCCGCAGTCGTGCAGAAGCGCACCGATGCCCAAGGCGGCGAGATGTCGGCGGCCGAGCTGTGGGATGTCTTCAGCGACGAGTACCTGCCGGGCGCCAACGACGGCGAGACGGCCTGGGGCCGTTTCGCGCCGGTGTCCGTGCGTAGTGAGTCCGACGGGGACGGGCGGGACCACATCTGGGCGACGGTCACCGACAAGACCCAGCCGGGGCGCGAGATGGGGATCGAGGGGCGCGGCAACGGTCCGATCGCGGCCTTTATCGACGCACTGTCGAGCATTCGCGTGGACGTCCGCGTCCTCGACTACGCCGAACACGCGCTGTCCTCGGGCGGTGATGCCCAGGCTGCGGCCTATCTGGAATGCGCTGTAGGGGAGCGTGTCCTATGGGGTGTCGGCGTGCACTCCTCGATCGTGAAGGCCTCGCTGTCGGCGATCCTGTCGGCCGTCAACCGCGCCGAGCGGGACCTGGCCGGTTCGCCGACGAGTGCGCAGACGCCGATCTCCCGGCCGGGCGGCGGCCCCTGACGGATCGGGCGTCCCACGTCGTGACGCCGTAGGCTTTCGTGTGGCCGCCGTCGGCATGGAAGTAGGTGAGCGGCTCAGCTGCTGGCCGCGGGGGGGCCGACGAGCAGGGCAACCGCGGTCAGCACGGCCACGGCCACGACAAACGAGAGCGCGGCCGCGCCTGGTCGTGCCAGGCTCCAGGCGACGGCGCGCTCGGGCGGGGTGGCTGGGCGGTCGCCTCCCGGCGCCAACCGCCAGCCCCCGTCGAGCAGGCCGGCGCGTTCGGCCATGCGATCGAACGCGATCGTGGCCAAGGGCGGGATGGCCGCTAGCAGCCCGAGCCCGAGGTGCTTGGCGCTCCATCGCTGATTGGTGGCGACGAAGAGAGTGACCAGGCAGTAGGCGATGAAGACGACGCCGTGCGCCATCCCGAAGACCCGCACGCCGAGGTCCGTTGTTCGGGAACCGTACTTGAGCACCATCCCCAGCAGGAGCAGCGTCCACGTGATCGCTTCGGCGACGGCGAAGAAGCGGAACAGGGTCAGGGGGCGGGGGTGCACGGCAAGGTCTCCTGAAGGTGGGGGTTCGGTTCGGCCCACTGTAGGTGGGCCGCCTGACAACGCTCTGCGCGTGTCGCGACGTCGACGTCGACATCGCCGCGACGTCGACGGCGCTCGAGCCAGCTCAGCGCACGTCGCGCGGGCGGAACTGGACGCTGATCCGCGGACCGGTCGATGCCGCCTGCTTGGGGATGGCGTGCTCCCACGTGCGCTGGCACGAGCCGCCCATGACGAGCAGGTCACCGTGACCCAGGACGTAACGGATGGAGGCTCCGCCCCCGGTCGGCCGCAGGAGCAAGGGGCGCGGGGTGCCGACCGAGACGATGGCGATCATGGTGTCCTGCGTCTTCGAGCGGCCGATCCGGTCGCCGTGCCAGGCAACCAAATCCCGGCCATCCCGGTTGTAGCAGAGCCCGGCCGTCGTGAACGGCTCCCGCAGCTCGGAGCCGTAGTGCAGGCTCAGGGCTTGTCGGGCCTCGGTGAGCAGCGGGTGGGGGAGCGGGTCGCTCGCGCCATAGAAGTGCAGCAGCCGAGGCACGTCGAGCACCTTGTCGTACATCTGACGCCGCTCGGCGAGCCAGTCGACGCGGTCGCGCAGAATGCAGAAGAGGCGGTCCGCGCCGCCGATCCAGCCGGGCCGCAGGTCGACCCACGCGCCGGAGCTCAACCCGGTCCGCCGCACACTCGACCCCAGCTCGTGCAGGCAGAGCTGCTCGTTCGTGTCCAGAAGCGATCCTTGGAATCCCACCATGGCGCAACCATATCGTCCGTCATCGAACACCTGTTCTATGCGCCAGGGTCCACTCGGTCTTGTCACCGGGGCGTTTGTGCCGTAGGAACCACACATGAGTCGTAAGAGCCGCACGGTCCGTAAGGACCACGCATGAGTCGAGCCATCGTCGTCGGGGCGGGGGTCATCGGGCTGAGCTGCGCCGCTCGGCTGTTGGAGGCGGGGCATCGGGTCGACGTCGTCGCCCGCGAACTGCCGCTGGAGACGACGTCTGCGATCGCCGCCGCGATCTGGTACCCGTACCTGGCCTACCCGCGTGAGCGCGTCGAAGCCTGGGGGTTGACGACGCTCGCCGTCTTCGAGCAGTTGGCCGACGATCCGTCCACGGGGGTGGTCCGACGTCACGGCATCGAGCTCCTGAGCGAGCGCGCCCCCCGACCGGAATGGGCCGCCACGGTGCCCAGTTTCGCTGTGGCAGCGGCTGTCCCTGAGCCCTACGTCGGTGGCTGGAATGTGCAGGTGCCGGTCATCGAGATGCCGATCTATCTCGGCTGGCTCACTGCTCGGGTCCGCGACCTGGGTGGGACGATCACCCGGATGGCGCTGTCGCATCTCCCGCGCCCGGCCGGGGTGACCGTCGTCAACTGCTCTGGGCTCGGGGCTCTCGGGCTCGCCCAGGACCGGTCAGTGGGGCCGATCGCCGGCCAGGTCGTCGTCATCGAGCAGGTTGGTCTGGAGCATTGGTGGATGGATGACGCCTCGGTGTCGTATGCGATTCCGCGCTCCGAGACGATCGTGCTCGGGGGGTCGGCGGATCAGGACAACTGGTCGAGGGTTCCGGATCCGGCCGTCGCCCGAGCCATCATCGCTCGGTGCGCCGCGATGGTCCCCGAGTTCGGGTCCCGCCTCGAACGCGCGAGAATCGTCGCGCACCGGGTCGGCCTACGCCCCGGGCGGCCGACGGTGCGCCTCGAGGAGGAGCGGATTGGGGACTCGCGGGTCGTGCACTGCTATGGGCACGGGGGCAGCGGCGTGACGCTTTCCTGGGGCTGCGCCGGTGATGTCGTCGACTTGGTCGGCCCGGCGTAGCACAGCGTTGTCGGTGCCGAGGAGCACAATGGCCTCGTGCCCCTCTACCGAGACGCCGCAATCGTGCTGCGCACCCAGAAGCTGGGTGAGGCCGACCGCATTATTACGCTGCTGGCCCGCAACCGTGGGCTCGTGCGGGCGGTCGCCAAGGGGGTGCGGCGCACGAAGAGTCGCTTCGGCGCACGGCTCGAGCCCGGCATGGTCATCGACGCCCAGCTCTACGAGGGGCGCTCGCTCGACACGGTGACGCAGGTCGAGGTGCTCGCCCCGTACGGCAGCGACATCTGCCGCGACTACGGGGTGTGGACCCATGGTGTTGCGATGCTCGAGACGGCCGAGCGGCTTTGCGAGGCTCAGGAATCGGCGCGGACTCAGTTCTCGCTTCTCGCCGGTGGCCTGTCCGCGCTGTCCGCTCGGCAGCACGATCCCGGTCTCGTCCTGGACGCCTACCTGCTGCGCTCGCTCGCGGTGGCGGGCTGGGCCCCCTCCTTTCGCGACTGCGCCCGGTGCGGTGCACCGGGACCGCACCGGGCATTCAACCTGGCGGCGGGCGGATGTGTCTGTCCGTCCTGTCGGACACCGGGATCGGCCGCCCCGGCGTTGGCGACCCTGGACCTGCTCGGCGCGCTCCTCGAGGGCGATTGGGTGAGCGCGGATGCCAGCGAACCGTGGTGCCGGCGCGAGGGGAACGGCCTCGTCACGGCCTTCCTGCAGTGGCACCTCGAGCGCGCCGTCCGCTCCTTGCGGATCGTCGAGCGGACCTGATCGCGGTTCGCCGAGCGGGCTCGTTGTCGCGCTGCTGGTTGACGGCGCGAGGTGCCCCGATCCCGGGCTCGATCCGGTGTGGACCCGAAGCCGACGGACGCACGTCGAAGTCGAAGAGGGCCGTCGGGATATACACCGTGGAGCAGGAGTTGGGGATGTCGACCACACCGGATAGCCGGCCTTCGATCGGGGCTGCACCAAGCAGGAGGTAGGCCTGCTGCGGGCTGTAGCCGAAGGTCGCCAGGTAGTCGATCGCGTGCAGGCAAGCCCGCTGGTATGACAGGTGCGAATCGAGGTAGCGTTGCTCGCCGTCGAGGGTGACCGACGTACCAGTGAGAGAAGTGCAGGTCGCCCAGCGACAGGTTCGCCCGTCGACGAACACCGGGTAGAAGATCGGGCTGCCCTTGGAGAGGTTCTTGATGTCCTGGTTGCCGCCGTTCTCGCGTGGGGGAGCGCTCCGCGCGGCCTCGCCGGCGACACGGTCGTAGTCGCCCTCGGGGACGGCGCCCAGAACGGCGAACTCCGGCTCCGGCGGAAGCGCTAGGGGCGGCGCCCGGTTCGGGTCCGTGGCGATGAGGGGCGCCCTCCCGCTTGTTCCACTTCGCGAGCAGCTTCGCTGAGGGGGCCGTGTCCATCAGGCCAGAATGAATGAGCCCCTCGAAGGCGACCGAGGGGATGTGACGGCTTATGGCGACCTGCCCGGAGAAGTCCCAGACCGCCTTGTAGGCGTCCGGGATTTGGCGGTGAGGAATGCGCCGCCGTTGTTCTTGGAGAAGAGTCCGGTGTAACCCCAGCCCCGCCCAGCCAACGGGCCGCTCTCCTGGGGGTGGGCCCGACGCCCAGGATGTCGACGAAGAGGAGGTCTCCGGGCTTGGCGCCCGCTACGCCGAACGTCCCGCTCAACTTGTGCACCGTCTTCAGCGGTGCGTCCCGGATGTCTTGCGCGGAGTCGTCGTTGTTGATGGCGCTGTCGAACCATTTCCGGCATTCCACTCGGAAGGAGTCCCCGGGCTTCACTGTCGCCACCGGTGGGATCTCGGGATGCCACCTGTTATGACCAAGCTTTTCTTGTTCCTCGAATTTCTTGGAAGAGTCGAGTGGGAAAATGATCTCTGGCATGACTGTTCTCTCCTTACGCGATAGCGACACGGCGTGCCCTCGGATCAGGACGGACTCCGTCCTTGGGATCGACACGCGTGTCTGGTCCAACTCAGGGTGCCTTGGGTACGCGACGACAAATGGTCAGCAGCTAGGGCCGGGGCAGCCCGCGATGCGATGGGTTGTGGGTGTATTGGGCGGAGCGCCGTGCGCCGGGGCCGATCGACTGAACGACGTCCGGCTCATGGGCCCTGCGTTGCGCATGCTCCATGAGTCTGCAGGCGGGATCACCGGCTCGATTCAAGCGCGGCGCGCTCATCATTCGTCGGGCCGGCTGCGAACAATGTCGGCAGGTGATGGTTGTGGGCCTGGACGCCAGGCCGAACAGCGCCTCGACATAGTCGATTGTTAGGGCAGCGGAAATCATAGAGCGGCATCCAGTGTCCTTGCTTCGACAGATGAGTGGCGGCGGTCTAGGCGGTGGCCGGATTGTTCTGCTGGTGGAGGCCGGCCGGGCGACGTCCGAGCATGAAAGACAGGACCAGGGCGACCACTGCCGCTACTGCCCAGATCGCGGCATGAGCCCAGCTCGGGTCGTAGTGACCGGTGAGGAGCAGGAACGCGGGAATCGTCGCGGTGAGGTGGGCGACGATGATGGTAAACCACCCCGTGGCGCGGGTGATCGAGGTCCTCCCAAGCGCCAGGAGGACGAAGAAGAGCGACCACAGGAGCGCCCAGGTGAACCAGATGACGCCAAACAGCGGGTCGTTGATGGGCTCCATGAACTGGAACGCGCCGATGACGACGGCGCACACAGCGACAAAGAGGGAGAACCAGCCCAGCCCGTCACCCGAGAGACCCCAGATCTGATTCGCTGCGACGTAGAGATACGTGAAGCCGAAGAGGTAAAGGCCCGCGGCTCCGAAGATGACGTTCGCATCGCCATCGGATTGCATGATGATAACGGTGGGGAAGACCACCTGCATGACGCCGACGAAGACATTGAGGACGGCCGCGGCCTTGCCTGAGACGAGGTCGAGCAGCATGAGCCCGTTGATGAACAGCACCGCGCCGACGTAGAGCAATCCGACACTTGCCATAAAGCACCTCACCGACGAGACGGGGCGGAGTTCGCGGGGACCACGAGGCCGCGTTCTGCTGGGCGCGAGTGCTTGGCGCCCGAAGGGCTTTGCGGTCACCCTAAGCCCACCCGATTGAGGCGTCAACCAGTCCAGAAGCGGGTTTAGGCTTGTCCTGATGGTTCCGGGTGAGAGTATGCCCGGTGATCTCGCATCGGTTTCTCAACGCGCCGGCAGCGTCGAAAAGCGCCCTCGGGTGAGCAGCCGCAGTCCGCGCCGCGCGCTAGCACCAGAGGTAGTGTCCTGACGTGGCCCGACGCGACTATGCCGACCCGTACCCGCACCCGAGCGGTGCCCGGCCGCCCGTCATTCCGGCCGAGTTGGTCCCCAACCATGTGGCGATCGTCATGGACGGCAATGGCCGGTGGGCCAACGAGCGGGGTTTGCCGCGTACGCAGGGGCATCGGGCGGGGGAGGCTGCGTTGCTCGACGTCCTCGCTGGCGCCATCGAGCTCGGGGTGCGCAATGTCTCGGCCTATGCCTTCTCGACGGAGAATTGGCGGCGCTCGCCCGACGAGGTGCGCTTCCTCATGGGCTTCAATCGCGACGTCATCCGACGACGGCGCGAGGAGATGAGTTCGTGGGGCGTGCGGGTGCGCTGGGTCGGCCGGCGGCCGCGGCTGTGGCGATCGGTCATCTCGGAGCTGGAGGACGCGCAGGATCGCACCCGCGAGAATGACAGGCTCACGCTCTATTTCTGCGTCAATTACGGCGGCCGCGCGGAGATCGCCGACGCGACCCGGGCAATCGCCGAGCAGGTCGCTGCCGGTGCGCTGCGGCCGGGATCGATCGATGAGAAGACGATGTCCCGGTTCATGCCAGAACCGGACATGCCCGACGTCGACCTCTTCGTGCGCAGCTCGGGGGAGCAGCGAACGAGCAACTTCCTGCTGTGGCAGAGCGCGTACGCCGAGTTCGTCTTCCTCGACACGCTGTGGCCCGACTTCGACCGTCGCGATCTGTGGCGGGCGTGCGAGATCTACGCCCGGCGCGATCGCCGCTACGGGGGGGCTGCCGACAAGGCCGCTCGCTGAGCGCACGGTGGAGCGCCGCATCGGCCAATAGTCAGTCCACGATGCGGACTTTCTGCATAGTCATGCAGTGGCGTGCATAGCCTTTGAGAATGTCGAAGGTCTTAACCAGCTTGCCGGTTGGAAAACGTGTCGGAATCGCCTTCTCCGGAGGGTTGGATACCTCTGTCGCAGTGGCGTGGATGCGAGAGAAGGGCGCGGTGCCCTGCACCTATACCGCAGATATCGGCCAGTACGACGAGAGCGACATCGCGTCGATTCGCAGGCGCGCGGAGGAGTACGGCGCGCAGATCGCCCGTCTGGTGGACTGCCGCTCGGCCCTTGTCGAGGAGGGG